>JAEUTF010000121.1 GCA_016788185.1 Bacteroidia bacterium
ACCGCATCGGCAGGGGGCGCCATTTTGGTGCCGAACACTTTATTGATCACCGGAATGGAGGTGGTGATGGTGATTTGTATGGCCGAAATCACCAGGATCAGCATCCCCATAAACATCCAGAATTCCCGGCTGCTGATATGATCGTCTTCCGTCTTGCCGGAGATGTCTTTTCTGTAGCGAATCAGCAGGGCAATGGCCAGGATGGTGAAAAAGGCCATATACAATACCAACTGACCTTTCATGCCCAGGTCGGTGAAAGCGTGTACGGAGGTATCGCCCAGGATCCCGCTTCGCGTGAGGAAAGTCGAGTACAAAACCAGGATAAAGGTGAAACTCACCAGGACAAAAGAAGATAGCAGAGAGGCCTGATTCTTTTTGAAAACCAGCATCACGTGGGCGGCACCAACCAGCGTCAGCCAGGGTACCAGGCTGGCATTTTCAACGGGATCCCAGGCCCAGAATCCTCCAAAGCTCAGAGACTCGTAAGCCCAGGCGCCACCCATGAGGATGCCCGTTCCGAGTACCATGATGCCAAAATAGGTCCAGGGCAGGGCAGGCATCACCCATTCTTTCACCTGACGGGTAATCAGTCCGCCGATGGCATAGGCAAAGGGAACTGCAGTAGCCGCAAAACCGAGAAACAGGGTAGGAGGATGGATCACCATCCAATAGTTCTGCAACAAGGGGTTGAGCCCGCGTCCATCTGTAATTTTCGACAGGTAATCAGCCATCTGAATGAAAGGAAGATTCGCAAAATCGGGATGGTTTCTTAAGAGGATAAATGGGTTGGAACCGATTTTAATACCTCCGAATTCAAGACCGAGCAGCATGGAAGCCAGAAAGGTTTGAATCACCATGATGGTGAACATTACCGGAGCTTCCCATTTTCCTGACTTACGGATGATGAAAAAGGAGAGGATCACGTGCCAGAAAGACCAGATCAGAAAGCTGCCTTCCTGGCCTTCCCATAAACAGGCCCACATGTATTTTATCGGCAGAACAGTATTGGAATGCTGCCATATATAGTAATATTCAAAAAAATGACCGTGAATGAGGTAATACAAGAGCACAACAATGCCGATCACACTGATGGCATGGATGCTGAAGGAAAGACGGGATAAGCGTAGCCAGGGCAGAAGACCTTCCTCCTTGCTGCGGCTGCTGATAAAATAAGAGAGGGCTGATAAGAGTGCCGCGGTAAAGGATAAGATCACCAACAGATTGCCAAGCTGGCCGTATCCGAGGTGTTCGCCCTGGTATTCGATGTTCATTTTATTGTGTATATGGAATGGGGTAAACGCCTAGCTGTTGGTACTGCTCACCGCCTTCATCTGGTCCTGCTGATTGCCATTGTATTTTGAAGGACATTTCATCAGCACCTGGTTGGCATGAAACTCGTCTCCTTCCATCTTTCCTACCACCACAATCTGCTCCGAACGTTCAAAGTCCTGCGGCTTGGAACCGTTGTAAAGCACTTTCTTCTCAATGCCTTCACTGTCCACCATATAAAAGCCGAACAAGTTGGCATTCACTTCAGGGTTATAGATAAATTCTTTTTCCAGGTTCAGTTTGCCCACCACATGATACGTCTTCCCCTCATTTTCGATCGCCGTTTTAAAAGGCGCATAGGTGCTGGAATTGCTGATGGTACTTACAATCACAGCGAGTGCGATAGCAATCACAACGATAGCGATGATATGGATCTTTTTCATGATGCTTTCAACAATAGATTCAACTTACTGTTTATTCTCTTTTTCCAGTTTACTGACCTTCCGGTCGATCTTCACAAGATAATAACTCATGATGGCGAGAACAATGAAGGCCACAGCCACGACTACATAGATTTTGCCTTCTGCACGCATGGTGTCGGCCATTTCAATTTCCTGAGCGGAAACGGATTGTATTCCGCAAAGAATGATTGCCGTGAGTACGGATAGGAAACGATGGAATTTATTGTTCATTGTTTTTATTTTCAATTAGTCTGATCCGTATCCGGAGGCTGGTTAACCAGGCTCCTAGGAGTGTCCAGCCGATGACGGCAGGATAAAATACCATGCGCATATTGGCATCCAGGTCGTACTTGTTAAAGCCGGGATTCCCCCCTTTGCCCGGATGCAGGGAATCGGCCATCTTGGGTAATACCATGATGAAAACAATCATCATCACAAAAGCGAAAATTCCATACACCGCTGCGAGCCTCGCTCTTTTGGTTTCATCCTGCACAGCATTTCGAAGGATAAAATAGGCTGCATAAATCAGGAGGGAGGCGGCCGTGCCGTTTAACTGAGGGTCGTTTACCCAGGGAGCGCCCCAGGTATAATTGGCCCAGATCATGCCTGTTATCAGACCTGCTGCACCAAATACCATGGCCATGCGACCGGATTCTTCCGCCACCAGGTCATAATAGAGATTTGATTTGTTGAGATAAAGAATACCATAAAAAGCATTGTACAGCATCAGGACCAGCATCGCCATCCACATGGTAACGTGAAAATAGAGGTTACGGATGGTTTCATTGAGGATCGGCATGCGGGGAACTTCGCCCAAAAAACCCATGTAAAAAGTATAAAAAAGCAGTACAAGTGCCAGTATTTTCCACCACCAGGATCGCGCAATTGTTGTTCTCACAGCTTTCTGAATTATTCCCGCCAAAGGTAGGGAAACAGCAGGTAGGATAAGGCAACGATAATGCTGTTCAGGGCAATTAATAGTACCAGATTGGGCTGATTGACTGCCCAGCTGTTTCCCTCTATGGCATTGTAGGAGAATTTAATAATCGTAATCAGGAGTGGAAAAAGCAGGGGAAAGCCCAGGATGGCCACCAGGGCGGCGGTGCTTTGGGCTCTGGAAACAAGTCCGGACACCAGCGTCAGTACAGCAGATAGCCCAAAACTACCCAGAAGGAGTCCAATCAGAAATTGAAGAAAATCCTGAACCGGCAGTTCGAAGAAAACGGAGAATACAAATAGATTGGAAAATCCCAGAAAAGCCAGCAGGATAATATTGTAGCTGGTCTTGGCCAGAATGACGAGGGAGGGTTCCAGTAGGGTGTAATGGTACAGCTGCAGTCCCCGGCTTTCCTGCAAAAAGCTTCGGGCAATGGCATTGGTAGCAGCGAAGAGCATGATGATCCAGAAAAGGGCATTCCATGATACCGGATCCAGTTTCTGACGGTAACTCAGGTAGGAAATGAAAATGGTGGCGAGGGAATATACCAGCAAACTGGTCAGCGCCTGGCGGTTTTTAAATTCCAGGGTCATTTCATGTTTCAGCAGCCGGAAGTATTGACTGAAGGCGATTCCCATTTCTGCAAAAGTCGTGTTTTTTAAAGCATCCGGATCAACTATTTTTGAAGTCTCAAGGAATGGGAATAAATCTGTCCTGCACGGTGTGTACATTCCCGGGTATTTCTCCGTGTTTCCTCATAGAACAAAGCTATATTCGGCTGACATGAAAATAGATTTGCTGGCCATAGGGGCACATCCCGATGATATTGAATTAGGTGCCGGAGGTACTGTCATCAAAGAAGTGATGAAGGGCCGGAAAGTGGGCTTGCTCGACCTTACCCGGGGTGAATTGGGTACCCGTGGTTCGGCTGAACTCCGTGATCAGGAAGCGGCTTTAAGCGCCGAAATCATGGGGGTGGAATTCAGGACCAACCTGGGGTACAGAGATGGGTTCTTTACCAACGACGAATTTCATCAGCTGGAACTAATCCGGTATATCCGTTATTATTGTCCCGAAATCATCATTTGCAATGCCATTTCCGACCGGCATATTGATCACGGAAAAGGAAGTCACCTGGTTTCCACCTCTTGCTTTTTAAGCGGCTTGTCAAGAATTGAAACGGAATGGGAGGGGACCATACAGAAAGCCTGGCGTCCAAGGGCCGTCTATCATTACATCCAGGACCGATACATCAAACCCGATTTTGTAATTGATATCAGCCAGCAAATGGAATTAAAAATGAAGGCTGTTCTGGCCTTTAAAAGCCAGTTTTACAACCCGGAATCCAATGAGCCGGAAACAGCCATTTCATCAAAGTCTTTTCTTGAATTTCTCTATGGCCGGGCCATTGAAATGGGTCGGCCGGCCGGCTTTCATTATGCAGAAGGATTTACTGTAGAGCGCTTTCCGGGAACAGATTCGCTATTTTCTTTGCTTTAATTTCCCCCTTTTTGCAATCGGCCGGGTGCTCTAAAAATAAAAGAGGCTGTCCTTGTGAGACAGCCTCTTTTATTTTTAATCGGTGGAGGATTACTTAACGATCATGGTGCGGGTTGCTTTTTCAGCACCTACCACAACAGTGTATGTGTAAAGACCAGAAGAAAGGTCACTGGCATCAATAGTAAGTGTATTCAGACCAGCAGCCATGTTGGTATAGCTAACGGTTTTAACGAGTTTACCTACTACGCTGTACACTTCAACAGTCACATTGGAAGACTTCACGAGGTTCAGGTTAAACTGTGTAGAACCGTTGAAGGGGTTCGGGAAGTTCTGGCTGAGGGTGAAGCTGGTCGTTCCGCTGTTCTCATTGATTCCCTGAGCAACCAGGTTAGCTACAGTGATCGGAGTTCCGGCAACAGTGAAAGCTGCATCGCAAAGTTCCAGACCGTCGATGTATTTGTGATCACACTGAACACCTACACCACCACCGGTAAGTTCGAGGATGGATACAGGGATTTCATAGCAACCGGAAGTGGCGGCATCCAGAACGAAAGGAGAAACGTTACCAAAGATGCAGGCACCATCGGCGTCTGTACCAACAGTCATGTTGGTAGCGGCAGTCCAGAGACCTGTTGTTACGTTCAGGGCCATTGTTTGAGCATCAGGGAAGGTGTTTTCAGTAACTCCGAAAGTCAGGGTGTCTGTGTCAAACCAGGTGAAGAACATTTTGGTTCCGTCCAGCGTACGTGAAATCTGAGGACGGCTGTCTTCGTTCAGGGTGTTGGTACCATCGGTGAAAGTACCACGGAAGGTTTGCGGAAGAGCAAGATTCTGAGCGCTCCAGCTGTTGCCGCCATCGGTCGTATAGATGTCGAACAGACCCCAGTCGCCGGCACCGGTAGAAATGGAGAATGCATTACCGCCAAGAGGACCTACCGCGATAGCGAGGTGAAGGTTGTTGTTGGCATCTACGTTCATGTCGAATTCAAAACCGGTTGTATAAGCAGTGCCGAACTGGAAGAATGCGTCGAAGCTGTTCATGTCGAACGCAGCCACTTTGGTCCAGGTAACACCGTTATCAGAAGTTTTGAAGATAACAGGGTAGAGGTTAGAGTCAGCCACCTGCGCGAAAGATTCGTGTGCAAGCAGAGCCATGTAACCAGTTCCGTTATTTCCCCAGGCTACATTGGTGGCAGCAAGGTTTTTACCGCCGGCCGCGTCGATGTCAACCGGAGCATAAATGGAATTGTACGTGTAAGCATAGTCACCGGCAGACCATACGCCTGCAGCAAGCATCATGGTGTCATTGTAATCACCGGAAACGAGATCAAAAAGACCATTGCTCAGCCAGAAACTGTTGTCGTTGGTATTGAGAGCGCCACCATCAGGGATGAGGTAAGCGTCACGAAGATCTTCAACCGCAGTAGCTGTACCACCGGTAAGTGCGATAGAGCCGTGTCCATGACCACCCCATCCGGAAATACCTACTCCGGCAAGGGTCGGAGAGAAGTGGGATACAAAGGCATTGGCGGGAGTCGTGTTACCGGTAGGATTGTAAATCACGCCCTGGGGGTAACGGGCATTCGCCAAAGGAGCAGCGTTGGTGCCGTTTGACGTGTAAAGAGGACCTGCGTTCGCTGTCCAGGTAGTACCACCGTCAGTAGAATACCCGTAACGGAGACATCCTGAAGAAACATCACCGGTTACAGCAGGAGCTGAACGGAAAACCATGGCCACTGAGTTGATCACCGGGTGAGCAAACAGGGCCGTTTTGGAACCGAAGGCAGTTCCGAAAGCATTACCGGACTGACCAATGGTCACCAGACTTACCGCCTGTGTACTGGGAGGAGTGGTCTTTTTACGAACTGCGATGGCAGCAGGCTGACCGTTCGCCGTGGTTTTGGTTTCACCGTTAACCACCTGAGCTTTGTCTTTCAGGTTCCTTCCTTTCAGGTCATTCAACCTGGAGGGCTGTTGTGCCATGACACTTACTCCAAACGTAAGCGCAAGACCGCAAATGAGTAGTTTTTTCATCATTAATTGGATTTTAAGTTTTGTATGTTTTACAGTTATTTGAGGATTTGGTAAAGATATAGATAAGCTGGCCTCATTCAGTTTGAGACCTGTTTTTTTTACTTTACAGTCACAAAACTAATTTTTTTTCGGAAAACCTGTTTTTAGCAGCATAAAAGTTTTTTCACAGGCAATGTTGAAATTTCATTGCCGGAAAATTTACATTGATAATCAATCGATTATACTATTGATGATGGAGTAAAAAGTAATTAACAAAATAAACGCTCAGAAGTGCTGCACTGTAGAGCAGCCAGGGTCTGATCGGAATGTACTCATATGCAGGAATATTCATCCGGAAATAGAGATAGGCAGCGAGGCACAGTTTTTCAGTGAAAAAGGCGATCAGAGTACCCAGCGCTACACCAATGATTCCGAATTGCAGCATCAGGAAATAACTGGAAACGACATTTACCAGAATTTCGACTAAAGCGATTTTAAAGATAACCCCTGTTTTTCCACCGGCCATGACCAGGGTTTGAGGAAACACCATTCTGCTGATCAGCAGCAAGAGGTAGGTATTAAAGATGGGGGCGCTGGAGATAAACTCTTCACGGAAAAGTATCGGATATATGTATGTGCTGCCGAGGATCAGAACAATGGTCAGGGGAAAGAGCAGGTGCATCAGCCGCAGGGATTCCTTCCTCAGGTGCTGCATATGTTCTGCTTCAAATGCAGTGCCTGCCAGTTTGGGAACCAGGGCATTGCTGAGCGCTCCGGATAACAACACCGCGATTGGTAATTCCTTTGCCCCGTAACGGAAAACGGCAAAGGCATCGCTGCCAAAATGTGTGCTGACCAGGAAGCCATCAATGTATTCGGCCGACCCTGAAATGAGCAGACTGAAGATCAGCGGCGCGGCGAGCAGCAACTGCTCAGCGATCGCTTTGAGGTCGATACCGGAACCGCTGTATGACCTCAACAGATACAGCAGGAAGATATTTTTTAGAAATGCAAAAGCGATCAAGGCATAAAAACTGATGTACAGGCTGAAACCCAGATAGACGGGTAGGATGACCGCTACCAGACTGACCAAAAGGTTGATGACTCCGTAACGAACCAGGTGCATAGCTTTGTCCTGCAGCAGAAAAATGTGCTCAATCAGGTATGATGGGTTGTTCAGGAAAATATACATCAGCAATAAAGGATAGTACTCCACTGCTTCAGTTGGAAGAAGCCCTTTGAAAAAATCGCCGAATAGCAACAATACCAGCAGCAGCAGAAAATTAACCGTATACAGACTGCAGGCGGCATGGAAGAGGAGAGAGGTCTTGCCCTTTTCGCGCGCAGCCCCGAAACTGCTGAGCAGGGAGTTCATCAGGCCTGAAACCCAGAAAAAACTAACAGCCCCCGACAGGAAGATCAGACTCTCATAGCAACCGATGTCGCGGATACTCAGGCTGCTTTTCGAAAGGAGCATGCCTGTGAACAGGACGGTAAGAAACCGCAAAACCTGAAATGTCTGCAATGCCCTGACCGTGCCGGCATTTTCAATAAAGGCTTTCAGCTTTTTCACCTCGAAAACGGAAGCCTTTTAAAATGTATCCGCAGGGAATTTCCGATCACCACGACATCTGAAAATGCCATGGACAGGGAAGCGATCACCGGACTTAAAAATCCTGCCGCAGCCAGGGGTATAGCCACTACGTTATAACACAGTGCCCAGAATAAATTCTGACGGATGGTTTTCATTGTTTCTCCGGCAAGGGTGTGGGCGGCCATCAGCCCGCTGAGTTCTTTTCTGCTGAGTAAAACCACTTCTGCTGTTTGAATGGCTATCTGAGTACCGGAATTCACGGCGATTCCCACCGATGCTACCGCCAGTGCCGCCGCGTCGTTGATGCCATCGCCCACCATGGCCGTCTTGCCGTCTTTCTGCAATCTCTTTATTATTTCGACTTTCTGGTCGGGCATCTGTTCCGCATACACTTCATCAATCGCCAGTTTCCGGGCAAGATCTTGGCATTTGGAAGCACGGTCGCCGCTGAGGAGAACAGTTTGGATGCCTTTTTGTTTAAAATAGGTCACCATGGCCGCGGCATCCTCCCTGATTGTATCCTCAAAATCCACAAAGGCCTTCACCTCTCCGTTGATATTCAGGTATACCTGGTGACTGTCATCCGCCGTGCGGGTTCCGGCAAATCTGGCGGAACCAATTTTATAGGTGTTCCCGCCCTTATCGGTAGCCATGACACCCTGACCCGGTACTTCCTTTATTTCAGTAAAGCGGATGGGAGATGAAAAGGAGGCGTTCGAGAACTGCCGGGTAAGCAGGTTGGCAAAAGGATGGCTGCTGTATTGCTCCAGGGTACCGAAGAGGTAATGGATCAATGCGGGATCATCAAAATATTCAATGTGCCGGATGCTGATCCTGCCTTTGGTGAGGGTGCCGGTTTTGTCAAATACTATTGTGTTGAGCATGCTGATGCGCTCCAGGGTATCCCCGCCTTTAATAAGAATCCCCATTCGGGCGGATCGTCCGATCCCAACGGCCACGGCGGTGGGGGTGGCCAGTCCCATGGCGCAGGGGCAGGAAATCACCAGCACGGCAATGCTTCGCAGCATCGACTGTGCGGCTGATAGATCAAGGGCCGAATAGGAGATAAAAAAAGTAATCAGCGACAGACCAATGACCACCGGAACAAACCAGGCGCTGACTTTATCGCCTAAACGCTGGATGGCAGGTTTCTGGAGTGCGGAACGCCGGACCGTGTCAATCATTTTACTGAGGACCGTCGCCGTCCCGCTTTGCTGCACCACCACCTTGATATGTCCGTGAATCACCATCGTTCCGCTCAGAACGGTATCGTTGACGGATTTTTCGACGGGAAGACTTTCACCTGTCATCATCGATTCGTCGAGCAGAGCGGTTCCTTCGTACACCATGCCGTCGGCGGGAATTTTCTCTCCCGTGTTCACTAGGATCAGATCATTGGTACGCAGGTGCTGGCTGAGTACGTCAACCGTGTATTCGGCGTCAGTCATGGCCTGCTCGATTCGTCTGGCCTTCTGAGGCTGGATACGCACCAGTTGCTCCAGAGCGCTTTGCGTCTTGCGCAGACTTTTCTTCTCTATGATATTTCCCAGTAAAACCAGCGTAATGATGGTAGAGGATGTTTCAAAATAGAGATGATGATGAAGGTCCGGGGAACCCTCATGCAGCATCCATCCGATGCAGGAGAATATAAATGCGGATACCGATCCCAGGGTGATGAGAACATCCATGTTGGGGCTGCCGGTTTTCAATGACCCCCAGGCACTTTTTCCAAAATGCAGCAATCCGATCCACATCACAGGCGCCGCCAGGACAATCTGGAAAGCGGCCATTTTCAGGATGGGCCATTCTGCAAACATGTGCAGGAGCAGGGGGGAAGTCAACAGTGCACAAAACAAAAAGCGCAGTTCAAGACTGGAAAAATCCCACGACCTTTCAGGCAACGCATCTGAATCACCGGCTACATTGGCCTTGTAGCCCAATCCGTTGATCTCTTTAATAACTTTTTCAATATCAAGGTCTTTTGAATTCTCGAATTCCACTTCCCCGCTGTCAAAGCTGACCAGCACATCTTTTACTCCCCTGGCCTCCAAATGACGGCTGATTCCCTGGGCGCAATTTGCGCAAGTCATTCCGCTCACCTGAAGGTGTACTTTTTCAACCATGATGCAAATTTACTGTTCACATTGTGAAATGACCTGAGTTTATGGTCTTTGATCAGGAAATTGCAAATTCATTTTGGCAGCAAGGGGGCTTTGATTACATTTGCAGCCTTCAAACGGTGGATGTAGCTCAGTTGGTTAGAGCGCCAGTTTGTGGCACTGGAGGTCGGGGGTTCGACCCCCCTCATTCACCCGAACGGGATCAGTACTTCTGGTCCCGTTTTTTTTTTAAATGCCTGTTAATAAAACGGCTATACTCCAGGTAGTCTGATTATTTTCGCTCTGTTGTCCGACCGGCGAGTATTAATTCGGCGAGAAATTACTTTCCAATACGGGGCTTAAAAGGTATCTTTGCACTCTCAAATTTAAACAAATCCTTATGTCTACAGCAACTCAGAGTCCCATCGGCCAGCACACCTACGAACGTCAGTTGGAAGATTGGATTGAACTTGAAAAAGCAGCCATTGAGCTTATTCACATCACCGGAGGTTTATGGTTCAACAAATCTGTTGAACTGATCATTTTCCGCAATCAACTGGTAGACCGTAGTGCCAGTCAGATCCTGAATCTTCACCAGTATGCCAATGATATCGTGAAGAAACCGATTACCGTGATGGACACCCTCGAATTAGCCCGGGTGTTAAACACGCTGGATCTGGCCCCTTCACGCATTGACATCGGCCGTCTGGCTTCCGAGTGGCTGAGTGAGAAGGCGAATTTTGGCAACGATGCACTTAAGTTCATTGAGAACAAGCTGAATGGTTTCATCGGTCAGGACCGTCGTAAGATGGTTCCCAGAGATGTGATTCTTTACGGTTTCGGCCGTATCGGTCGTATCCTGGCCCGAGAACTGGTTGGGCAGGCTGGTAAGGGAGAGCAATTGCGGCTCCGCGCCATTGTGGTACGTAAGCGTTCGGCCGATGATCTGACCAAAAGGGCGGAACTTCTCCGTAACGATTCGGTGCATGGTCCATTTCCCGGTACGGTCATTGAAGACGCTGACAAGAGCGCGCTGATTGTGAATGGCCATACCATTTATGTGATTGATGCCAAGAATCCGGAAGATGTAGACTACACGGCCTACGGAATCAACAATGCACTGCTCATCGACAATACCGGCGTATCGCGCGACCGCGAAGGCCTCGGCAAACACCTGAAGGCAAAAGGGGTTGAAAAAGTATTGCTGACCGCTCCCGGCAAAGGTGATATTCCCAATGTGGTATATGGTGTCAATGAAAGAAATCATGCCGAGGATGAAAAAATTTATTCGGCGGCCTCCTGTACCACCAATGCCATCGTTCCGGTTTTGTCCGTAATCGATAAGGCCCTTGGCATTGAACGTGGCCATATCGAAACCATCCACTCGTATACCAACGACCAGAACCTGCTCGACAATTACCACAGCAAATACCGTAGAGGGCGCTCTGCCGCGATGAACATGGTAATTACCGAAACCGGTGCCGACAAAGCCGTAGCCAAGGTTATTCCTGCGCTCGAAGGCAAACTTACCGGAAATGCCGTTCGTGTACCCACCCCTGATGTATCGCTGGCGATCCTGAACCTCACCGTTAAAAAGGATGTATCAAAAGACCAGGTGAATGATATCCTGAAGGATGGCGCGCTTCGCGGAAACCTGGTGGAGCAGATTCAGTATTCGAATTCTAATGAACTGGTCTCTTCCGACCTGATCGGGAATCCCTGTGCATCCATTGTGGATTCACCGGCCACGATTGTGTCAAAAGATAAAAAAGGAATGGTGCTTTATGTCTGGTACGATAACGAGTACGGGTACAGCCGTCAGGTAATCCGTTTTGCGAAATACCTGGCTGATGTGATCCGTCTGACCTACTATTGATCGTGATTCATCCATCCAGCCCTTCGTACAAAGAGAGCCATTCCTTCGAATGGCTCTCTTTGTTTATACCCTGCCGGAGATCCCGTGCCATCCGCTAAGGGTTCACTGGCTCTTTTATGCGGATGACCGGCGTGGCTATTCGCCAAGGTATGATTTCAGTATTTTACTCTTGTTCTTGTGTCGGAGTCGCCGCAGGGCCTTTTCTTTGATTTGCCGGACCCGCTCCCGGGTGAGGTCAAATTTGGCACCAATTTCTTCCAGGGTGAGACCATGACCCAACCCGATTCCGAAAAACAGTTTGATCACTTCCCGCTCTCTTTCGGAAAGAGTGCTCAGCGAACGGTCAATTTCCTTTCGCAGCGAATCGTTGATCAGTTGAATGTCGGCCCGTGGTGATTCAGCATTTTCAATCACATCCAGGAGGGTATTGTCTTCTCCCTGCACGAAGGGGGCATCCATCGATACATGGCGGCCGGAAATACGAAGCGCGTCTGTGATTTTATCAATGGGAATATCAGTGAGCGCGGCAATCTCTTCGTACGAAGGTTCACGTTCGAACTCCTGCTCCAGTTTACTGAAAGCCTTGCTGATTCTGCTCAGAGATCCTACCTGGTTCAGGGGCAGACGCACAATGCGTGATTGCTCCGCAATGGCCTGCAGAATACTCTGGCGGATCCACCATACCGCATACGAGATGAATTTAAAACCTCTCGTTTCATCAAAGCGCTTTGCAGCTTTGATCAGGCCCAGGTTTCCCTCGTTGATCAGATCCGGCAAACTTAATCCCTGGTTCTGGTATTGTTTGGCTACTGAAACAACAAAGCGGAGATTGGCCCGGGTCAGTTTGTCAAGGGCGGTTTCATCGCCTTCTTTAATAAGTCGTGCCAGGCGCACTTCTTCCTCAGCCGTGATCATGGGCTCTTTGCCAATATCAGAAAGGTACTTCTCCAACGAAGCACTCTCACGGTTGGTGATTGATTTACTAATTTTCAGTTGACGCATAGTCTGAAGATGTCACTGCTGAAAATTGTTCCGGCGGTCTGTGTAAAACAAATGTAGGTGAATAAAACCGGAATAACCAAAATCACCAATAAAAAAAGGGCGTCCGTTCGGGCGCCCTTCATGAATGATTCTTTTTATGTGTGCCGCAAATTACATGCCGAAACCGTAATAAGCACGCATTCCGTTTGGATATACGCCCTCAATGAGTACTCCGCCTTTTTTAGACCCAAGATATTCCATGACATCGGAAGGCGATTTTACGGTCTTGTTATCGATGGAAGTAATGATAAATCCTTCACGCAGACCTGCTGATTTGAGTTTGCCGGTCTGGAGTTCTTTCACTTTCACGCCGTTTTCAAGTCCGAGTTTACTGAGATCTTTCTCGCTTGCAGCTTCCATGGATGCGCCGAGCATACTGACGGCCTCATTGCGCATGACCCTGGTATTCCCTTCTTTGTTGCGCAAGGTTACCGGAATTACTTTTTCCTTGTTGTCACGTATAATCGTAACATCAATTTTATCACCAGGGCGGTAACGACCTACCTGCTCCTGCAATTCAGGCGAGGTTTTAATGTTGGTTCCGTTGATGGAGGTAATGATGTCGCCTTCTTTCAGCCCGGCGATTTCAGCCGCGCCGCCTTCTGTGAGTCCGTTAACGTACACGCCATTCAGGGTTTTCAGCTCCTTCTCTCTGGCAAAGCCTGCATCAAGATCCCGGATGCTGACACCAATGAAACCTCTTTGCACCGAACCATATTCAATCAGGTCGCCCACCACTTTGCGGACGATGTTGACCGGAATGGCAAAGGAATAGCCGGAATAGGAACCGGTATTGGAGGCGATGGCTGCATTGATGCCGACGAGTTCACCCTTGGTGTTCACCAGCGCACCGCCGGAGTTTCCGGGGTTAACGGCGGCATCCGTCTGGATAAAAGATTCAATGGGGAACTTCTGGTCGGGGAGAATATGAATGTTTCTTGCTTTCGCGCTCACGATTCCAGCCGTTACGGTAGAGGTGAGGTTAAAGGGATTTCCTACGGCCAGCACCCATTCGCCCACTTTTACCTGGTCGGAATTGCCCCAGGTGGCGAAGGGGAGATTACCGGCTTCCACCTTGAGCAGGGCCAGATCGGTAGAGGGGTCTGTACCGATTACTTTGGCGGTATAGGATTGCTTGTCATCAAGGGTCACGGAAACCTCTTCACCGTTTTCAACGACGTGGTTGTTGGTGACAATGTACCCATCGGCAGAAATGATGACTCCCGAGCCGGTGGACTGTTGCTGGGGCATTTGTTGCGGCGCCGGATTGCCCCAGAAGAAGTTAAAGGGATCAAACAACTGGTTGCCGTAACCTTGCTGACGGGGGTATTTGGTGGTGACGTGCACAACCGTCGGGACTGTCATCTCGGCAGAAACTGTAAAATCCGCCGGCGCCGAAACAGGGCCTTCGTACCGGACCGTCCTGACCGGTGCTTTGCCCGGGTAGCCATCGAGATTTCCGGCGTAGGGCTGTGAATTAAAATGATTCATGATTCCGGCACCTGCCATTCCTGCGGCCAGGGCCAATCCAAGGAAGAGTCCGTTTTTAATATTTGATTTCATGGCTTAAAATGATTTTCTGATTGACTATGTATAGTGTATACGACGGAGGAACAAAATTATTTTCACAAAAATGAAACCACTATGAATTTAACAGTCTTTTAACGATTGATAATCAAAATCAAATCTGAAGCGGGGTCGTTGGAGATCCGGGGCCAAAAAGGCATTTCAGGGATTTCACTAAATTTACATCGATGGAAATCTCCTTCAGTAAATTCCAGGGCACGGGAAACGATTTTGTAATTATGGATGCCTGGGAACAGGAAATCAACTTAAGTACCGACCAGATCAGGCATACCTGCGACCGGC
>JAEUTF010000181.1 GCA_016788185.1 Bacteroidia bacterium
TTACGGACAAGAATTTTCCAAAGCAGACATTGATGCCGGCAATGCGTCGGCACATGTGGACCAGACGGCGCACGGCACCCATGTGGCCGGCATAGCTGCCGCGAATGGCGACAGCATTGCCGCTTATAAAGGCGCCGCCCCAAAAGCCGGAATCATCGCCGTCTCCCTGAACTTTAACCAGGGCGACGATACCTGGCTGAGCAGCATTGCCGACGCGGTGGATTATATCTTTTCAAAGGCAGACTCCCTGAATCAACCCTGTGTCATCAACATCAGTGCTGGCACCTATCTGGGTTCACACGACGGAAAGGATCTTCAGGCACAAGCCATCGACAACCTCATCACGGCACAAAACGGCAGGATGGTGGTGGCGGCGGCCGGGAATGCTGGAAATTATCCCCTGCACCTGCGCCATACGCTGAACAATGACACCCTCTTTACCTGGTTTCGCCAAACCTCGGCCAATCCTATTTACATTGAATTCTGGTCTGATACGGCCGATCTGAATGGCGTGGAATTCACGCTTGGTGCTGACCAAACCAGTCCGGGGTTCCAGGACCGTGCACAGCAAAACTGGACCGGAATCACCTCCCACCTTGGCGTATTGGGCTACGATACCATCTGGAGCTACAACGGGAACCGTCTCGCCACGGTGCAATCCTATGGTCAGCTGGCCGGCGACCGGTATTGTATGTCCTATGCGATCACTCCCGACTCCGCCACCTACTACTTCCGGCTGATGACCAAAGGCAGCGGAAAAACCGACCTCTGGAGTTTCGAAATGGTTTCTACAGGCCTCCCCAACGTTAGTATCTATCCGGCCATTATCCGCTACAAGCTTCCCGATCTGCAGCAAAACATCTGCAGTTCTTTCCAATGCAGCGATGTGGTGCTTTGTGTAGGGCAATATGTCAACCGTAACAATTACATTGATGTAAACGGGAATGTTCAGACTTTCGCCACGATTGAAGGTGCCCTGGCTGTAAGTTCAAGCCGGGGACCCACCCGCGACGGACGCAGCAAACCGGATATTACTTCCACCGGCGAGGTGACGCTTTCAGCACTAAAACTATCGAGTGTCGCCTGGTTCATGGCCAACCAGCCCTTCAAGCTTGCCCAGAGCGGTATACATATTCGTGACGGAGGAACCTCCTCTGCCGCCCCTGTGGTGGCGGGCGCCATTGCACTCTACTTCCAGAAAAATCCGCAGGCCGGCTGGCAGGATATCCGCAACAGGGTTCTGCTCTGCTCCAAAAGAGACAATTTCACCGGCAATAATTTACCCAATAATAACTGGGGATATGGGAAACTGGATGCCTTGAGTATGACGGCAGGATGTACGGCCCTGAGCCTTGAAGAAAGCAACTCTCCCTTGTTCAGCCTGTTCCCGAACCCGGCCCACAGCATGGTTCAAATCGAATATACCGGTACAGAAATGCCGGCCAGTGTCGCCCTGTACAACTCCATCGGACAATTTACCGGAATACGATACAGTTTGAACACGAACAAACCGCTGCAACTGAACCTCAGCGATCTCCCGGACGGCTTGTATTTTTTTGTTGTGAGCCATGAAGGCGGCCGCCAAACCAGTATTCCACTGCTGATCCGCTAAGGAAAAGATTCTGAAAACCACAGGTTCCGAAAATACGGCGAATCTGTACTTTTGTTGTGTGTTTAAACGGCTAGGTCATTATCTGTCTCTGGTAAAATTCTCGCACACGGTATTTGCCATGCCCTTTGCCGTTATCGGCTTTGCACTTGCGTTGCAGGAAAGCGAGGCTTCCTTCACCTGGTGGCTGGCTCTCAAAGTGTTGCTGTGCATGGTTTTTGCCAGGACGGCGGCCATGGCCTTTAACCGCTGGGCCGACCGGCACATTGATGAAAAAAATCCACGTACGCTGATCCGAGAGATTCCGGCAGGTCTTATTTCCGCCAACGCAGCTCTCTACTTCACCATCCTCAACTGTTTTGCTTTCATCGTGACCACCTGGTTCATCAACTCCTTGTGTTTCGCCCTCTCCTTTGTCGCCCTTGCGGTGGTGTTGGGCTATTCCTATACCAAAAGGTTTACCGCCTTGTGCCATCTTGTATTAGGACTGGGCCTCTCGCTCGCGCCCATCGGCGCCTGGCTGGCGGTAACCGGATCCTTTGACCTGCTCCCCATTCTATTTTCCTTTGCTGTGCTTTGCTGGGTCAGTGGATTCGATATCATTTATGCCTTGCAGGACGAACAATTCGATAAGGCGCATCAATTGCATTCAATACCGGGTTTCTTTGGAACCGTGAAGGCTCTTCACATATCCCGGAACCTGCACATCGCTTCTTCCCTTTTTATTATGGCCGCCGGCTTGCAGGGCGGATTCGGAGCGATTTATTTCATCGGTTGGGCCGTATTCAGCGGCTTGCTCCTGTATCAGCACAGCCTGGTCAAACCGGGAGACCTGAGCCGCGTCAACCTGGCCTTCTTCACCACCAACGGAATCGCCAGCATTGTATTTTCAGTTTTTGTATTGGCCGACAAGCTGACCTGAGTCCTTTGGAATACAGGTGCAGGCGCTAAGCCCCTGAGGCAGAGTACACAAAATGCCCTTTACGAGCGGGAAAAGATGCAGGGATACGTGCACATTTTGTAAATTTGTCCATTATACTTTTCGCTCATTACATTCGGATATGGATATGAATAAACATGCAGGCAGCTTGACCACCAAGGATTTATCTTTTGAAGAGTTCAAATCCATTGTGCTGAAAGATTACAGGATCGTACATGAAAGCAGGCAGGCCAGTTTGATAGGCAGGAAAGAAGTGCTGACCGGAAAAGCGAAATTCGGGATTTTCGGGGACGGCAAGGAACTCGCTCAGATCGCCATGGCTAAAGTTTTCCGGAACGGCGATTTCCGTTCCGGCTACTATCGTGATCAGACCTTCATGTTTGCCGCTGGATTGCTAAGTGTACAGGAATTCTTTGCGCAGTTGTATGCGCATCCCGATGTACAAGCCGAACCTTCATCGGCCGGCCGTTGTATGAACGGACACTATGCCACCCGTTTACTGAATGATGACGGCAGTTGGAAAGATCTCACCGCCTGTAAAAATTCTTCAGCCGACATCTCCCCCACAGCCGGACAGATGCCGCGCCTGCTGGGACTGGCACTGGCCTCCAGACTATACAGGGAAAGCCCGGACTTGGCCGCCCGCATGAAAGGATTTACGCTTTCGGGGAACGAAGTGGCTTTCGGCACCATCGGCGACGCTTCCACCAGTGAAGGGCTTTTCTTTGAAACCATTAACGCCGCCGGTGTACTTCAGGTACCCATGGCCGTTAGTGTGTGGGATGACGGATACGGAATTTCAGTGCCTGCAAAATACCAGACCACCAAGCAGAGTATTTCTGAAGTGCTCAGAGGATTTGAAAAGACGGATGAAAAAGACGGCTACATCATCCTCACCGCCAAAGCCTGGGATTATGCGGGACTGATAGAAACCTATGAAAAAGGATTGGCCATCTGTCGTGAACAACACATCCCGGTTTTATTCCATATACAGGAAGTAACCCAGCCACAGGGCCATTCCACCAGCGGTTCGCATGAACGCTACAAGAGCAAAGATCGTCTGGCCTGGGAAGAAGAATACGATTGCATCAGGCAATTCCGCGGGTGGATCTTACAAAGCGCCCTGGCCGGTGCCGAAGAACTCGATCAGGTGGAGAAGGAAGCGCGACAGTCGGCCAACGAAGCCAGAAAATCGGCCTGGGAGCACCATATATCAGCCATCAGGGCGGAACTGAACGAGGCGGTACAACGATCTGTGAGTGTATCGGCTTCCAGCCCCAACAAAGCGTTCATTGACCTCTGCATTTCGAAACTGAAAGAAATAAGTGAACCGGAGCGGAGGGACATTCATCTCATGGTAAAAAAAGTACTTCGGTATATTCGCGCCGAGGAGAGCCCGGAACGAAATCAATTGCTGGACTGGCTCCGGAACTTTGAAGAAAAAAACAGGGAACGCTACGATTCCCATCTTTACAGTCAGAGCCGGTGGAGTTTGAAACATATAACGGAAGAGCCTGTACGATATGAGGCAGGAAACACGATGGCCGACGGAAGAGAAATCCTGCAGGCCAACTGGGATGTACAGTTATCGCGCAAACCGGAGATCGTGATCTTTGGAGAGGATGTGGGAAATATCGGCGGGGTGAACCAGACCTATGCCGGCCTCCAGGCAAAACACGGTGCCAACCGGGTGTTCGATACGGGCATTCGTGAGGCAACGATTATCGGACAAGGCATAGGGCTCGCCCTCCGCGGTTTCAGGCCTGTGGCGGAAATACAATACCTCGACTACCTGGCCTACGCCATTCAGGTTTTGAGCGATGACCTGGCCTGTTTACAATACCGTACCAAAGGGGGGCAGAAAGCTCCCCTGATCATTGCGACACGAGGACACCGGCTGGAAGGCGTTTGGCACTCCGGATCTCCGATGCAGTTTATTCTGGGCGCCTTGCGCGGCATCCATGTATTGGTGCCCCGGAACATGACCCAGGCTGCAGCATTTTACAACACCTTGCTTGAAAGCGATGAGCCCGCCCTGGTCATTGAACCGTTGAACGGATATCGCATCAAAGAGCAAATGCCGGCCAATATGGGCGATTTCAAACTTCAGCCGGGGAAAGCGGAGATCCTGCAGCAAGGGAATGACATCACCCTTGTGACCTACGGATCCTGCATCCGCGTTGCGCAGGAGGCCATCCAGGCCCTCCAGGAAACAGGCATCCAGGTTGAACTGATCGATGTTCAGAGTCTTCTGCCTTTCGACACTGACCATCTGATTTCAAAATCACTCGCCAAGACCAATAAAATAATTTTCCTTGACGAAGATGTTCCGGGAGGCGCCACCGCCTACATGATGCAACAGGTACTCGAATTGCAGAATGGCTACCGCTTTCTTGACACTGAACCCAGAACCCTTACGGCGAAGGAACACCGCCCGGCATACGGATCCGACGGAGACTATTATTCAAAACCTTCGGCCGAAGATGTATTTGACCTCGCCTACGAGATCATGCACCAGTGCCAGCCGGAACGATTTCCTGCCCTTTATTAATATCCCCTACAGCCCATGAATTTTGAACGCATTACGGAATCCGTTTCCAGGTACGATCACCTGGAGGAGATGTCCGTAGCGGATATTTTAAAAAACATCAACAGGGAAGATCAAAGCGTTGCTTTGGCGGTGGAAAAAGTAATTCCATCGATTGAGAAACTTGTCGAAGCCATTCTTCCGGGAATGCAGCAGGGAGGTCGGCTCTTTTACATAGGCGCCGGTACCAGCGGAAGGCTGGGGATTGTGGATGCTTCCGAATGTCCGCCCACCTTCGGTGTGGAACAGGGAGTGGTCATCGGCATTATGGCCGGAGGCGATGCCGCGATCAGAAAGGCGGTTGAATTTGCGGAAGACAGCAACCTGCAGGGCTGGAAAGATCTGCAGGAGTTTATGATTAACGAAAAAGATTCGGTAATCGGCATCGCTGCCTCCGGGAGCACACCCTACGTCATTGGTGCGCTGGAAAACTGCAATGCACACCACATACTCACCGGCTGTATCACCTGCAATCCGGGAAGTCCGTTGGCCAGCGTGGCCCGGTACCCGGTGGAAGTCATTACCGGTCCGGAATTTGTTACCGGCAGCACCCGTATGAAAGCCGGTACCGCCCAGAAACTGGTACTCAACATGCTTTCCACCACCCTCATGATCCGTCTGGGACGGGTTAAAGGCAACAGGATGGTGGACATGCAACTCAGCAATAACAAACTGATCGACCGGGGCACCAAAATGGTTATGGAAGCAACAGGTCTCAGTGAGAGCGAAGCCAACCGCTTGCTCCTGCAATATGGCAGTGTAAGAAAAGCCGTAGAACAGCACAAATCGGCTTAGTTTTTTAACAAAAAAAGTCATTCTCCCCCTTTTCCTGTTTAATTTTGTGGCATTATGCAGGATATTGAACCCTACTATTCCTGGAGGCATCTTTACATCTCCGCTGAGGATGAGTTGTCGCCCTTTTATGGGAGGGAGTACAGTGAGTTTGAATATTCCAATACCATTTACAATTATTACATACATCCCCAATGGGATGATTTCGGTTCCAGCACGCTTTATATGAAAATCCTCTACTCAGACTATGAGGTGGGCTTTGCCATTATTGAACTGATCGGTGAGTGGAACGACGCCATCAACAACGACATCATGATGATGAAGCGGGATATCGCTGACCAGTTGATCAGCAGGGGAATCGACAAGTACATTCTGATTGGAGAAAATGTCCTCAACTTCCACGCTTCCGACGATTGTTATTACCAGGAATGGTTTGACGATACGGAAGACGGCTGGATAGTCGCATTGAATTTCAGGGAGCATGTATTGCAGGAGTTGAACAAATACAACATCGATTACTACCTGGTTTTCGGTGGTGAACTGGATGAAATGAAGTGGAGAATGTACAGCCCGCACCAGTTGTATCAAAAAATCAATGACATCATCCGTCATAGATTGGCCTGATTTGCTCCGTTTTATTCGCCGCCTTTAGTATTTTTACCCAAACATATGCGTGGCTATTTCTTAAATATCGCCCAAATTGTGCTGGTCAGCCTTTTTTTAATCGCTGCGGGAAACAAAGTCCCTCCAAATAAACAATTAGGGAAAGCCTCTTATTATGGCCGTGAATTTGAAGGGAGAAAAACGGCGAACGGTGAAATATTCAGAAATGCCGATTTTACGGCCGCTCACCGCACCATGGCCTTTCACACCATTGTACGGGTCACCAATTTAAAAAACAGCCTGACCATTACGGTACGCATCAACGACCGTGGTCCCTTTGTCCGATCACGGATCATCGACTTGTCGGAAGCCGCGGCACGAAGAATCGGAAGCTACAAACATGGTCTGGCCAGCGTGAAGGTTGAACCCATGAATCTGCTTCAGAAAAACAGGGAGATCGACAGCCTGTTTACCTGCGAAGACGTAACCGATTGTCTGGGCAACCCGGAACGTCTGAGCGGAATGTCACTTTCGCTATGGAGAACCAAAGACATTGTTCACATGCTTTATGTCGCCAACGAACTTTACCTGCATGAAGATGTGGAAAAAGTATACATCGTAGGGCTCGGCACCGGAAATACCCGAACGTATCACCTCGTTTTAAGCGGTTACCCCAATAAGCAGAAAACGCTGGAGGCCATTGATTATTTTGAAAGAAAAGGGTTCATGGAAGTCAAATTTCTGCTGAACCGCTGAAATCAGATGGTCACTTCACTTCGAAAAGCAGCAAGCGCCGCCTGATCCATCGGAAAGGTAAATTCCAATTCCGAAACATCGGCCATTTTTACCCAGCGAAAGCGCTGTTCTCCGTTGATGGCAGGTGCAGGATATTCCTCCCGGTATCGCTCCACCAATTCATCCGGAGCATCAACAATATAATAGATCCCCAGTACCTGGTGCGCCGCGTTAAAGGCCGACTGGATGAAGGAGCCTGTGGTGTGAATGTGCCTTCCTATTTCCACCTGAACGGAAAGCTCCTCCATCAATTCCCGTTTTAAACAATCCAGAGGTCCCTCACCAAAATGCAATCCGCCGCCGGGCAACTTGCGCATGAAGGTGTTGAAATGATACTCCTCCGCCAGCAACAATTCCTCCTGCTTATTGACGATGAAGCCATAAACACGAACTATAAAATGATGTTCCTTTTCCATTTTTACTGAAATCTTACACAAATATAAACAGATTAAAAAGGTTCGATCGGGGTCCTTGCGTCTGAATCATACACGAAATCCCATCCTGGACACAAAATGCCAGGTGTAAATCGCAAAAACCTTACACGGTACAGAAAACCGGAAACGTTAGAAACGGTTTGGCGTAGAATGTAATTTACCCGTCACTAAAAATCAATATCACAAACGCTTATCCATAAATTGCATGCATACCATGATGAAAAACCTACTACTCTGCTGCGGCCTGGCCATAGCCTTTACTTCCTGCCAGAAAGGCGAAGGATCCGAACAGCCGATCAACAACGGCGGTACTACCGGGGGGTTGGCCACCGTACCTGCCACATTTACACAAAAGGTACTCATTGAAACCTTTACCGGAGCCGGTCAGCCGCAATGCACCGATGGGTTTGTGAAACTCGACAACATCGTGGCGGGCAATACGGCGAAAGCCATTCCGGTTTCTGTACATTTCAGTGATGTGATGGAAATTGCGCAGTATACATCCCTGGCCAATGCCTACAGCAATGGCAACCCTATGACCTTTCCATCCGGTATGATTAACCGGACGGCCTCCCTGGGCATGGTCATTCTGAACAGAACCCAATGGCAGTCTAATTTCGATGTGGCCAAAGCAAAGACTGCCAAATGCGGTCTTGCCATTGAATCCACGATCAACGGAAGCAATGCCAACATTACCGTACATTGCGGTTTCAGCCAGGCATTAACAGGGAACTACACCGTCACCGTGTACCTGCTCGAAGACCAGGTGAGCGGCACCAACGGAACTTATGACCAACGGAATGCTTACCACACTTCATCCGGACACCCTTACAACGGTTTGGGTGATCCGATCGTAAATTTCAGCCATGATCATGTATTAAGGAAAGTACTCACCGCTCCGCTCGGTGATGCGCTCAGCAATACGGCGCTGACGACCGGCGGGAAAGAAATAAAAACCTTCACCACCGGTATCAGTGGTTACAAAACCGGCGATCTGAGTGTGGTGGCCTTTATCACCAAGACCGGCAGTACCGCCACCGGCTATGAAATCATGAATGCTCAACGAGTAAAACTCGGCAGCACCCAAAGCTGGGATTAAAATATAAACCATTCTTGATATAAAAAAGGCTGCATCACCATGCAGCCTTTTTTTGTCCCGTACGTGGCTAAGGCGAACAGTGCACAACCATGACTTCAAGACTCACCACAATTGAAAAACAAGACAGCACAAAGCCCGAAAGATAAAAGCAAATTGTAAGATTCCGCTTCAATTTGAATACATGGTCCTGCACGGCGGCAGTAACATTGTGTAACAAAATATTCAAACCAATATTGAAAATGAAAAAACTATTCCTCTATGCTGTAGCCACAGGATTTCTGTTTACAGCCTGTCAGAAAGAAGACACTGCTGACCCGTCCGGCTCCAGCGGCATGAAAGCTGCGTCGGCCCCGAATGTCAGCCCTGTACCGGCCACATTCGTTAAAAAGGTAATGGTGGAAGAATTCACCAGCGCCACCAACGGATTCGTGCCCGAATCATCAAGGGACCTCTACTCCTCTGTGAAAGCCAATCCCGGTCGTGTTTACCTGGCAGGACTGCACCTGAACGACATCATGGCCCACAATCAAACCAACCGTTTGATGAGCGCCTTCACACCCGGTAACGCCAGCATCCCATGTGCTACCGTAGACCGCGCCAATTTCGCAGGTAACACTTACCTCAGTTCGAATCAATACAGCAATGCCATCAGTGCCAGCTTGCTGAAGCCGGTCACCTGTGGTGTGGCCATTAACTCCGCCATAACAGGCAATTCGGCCGTTATTGATATACACGCCGGATTCGCCGCAACCATGCCCGGCAGTTACAAAATCAGCGCCTATCTCATTGAAGACCGTGTGGTGAGTGGCAATCCCCTGTTTTACCAGGCCAATGCCTTTAACAACATGAGCGGAAGTCCGTTTTACAATGCAGGCAACCCCATCACCGGCTTTGTGCACAACAATGTTGTGCGACGGGTGTTGAGTTCTTCCATGGGAGACCCGATTAACATCACTGCCCAGGTGGCCGGCGGTTCCGCCGTATTCAATTATAAAATTGATATGCCCCAGAAACACAATCCGAACAGCACCTGGAAAGTGATTGCCTTCATCACCAATGACGTCACAAATGAAATCGTGAATGTGCAGATGGGCGACCTCGGAAGTCTGCAGGACTGGAACTAAACAAAAAAATAAATACAGATTTCTCAAAAGGGGTGTCAAGAAAGACACCCCTTTTGAATTTTACTCTTCAAGCAGGGCAGCCATCTCCGCTATCATCATCGCAGTTGCGCCCCAGATTCTGACACCTTCCACCCGAAAGTAGGGAGCCTGTACAGAAAAGCCTTTTGAACTGTGGAAGATACCCTCCTGAATTTCCATACCGGACGAAAACAAATGCAGGTCAGGCATGAGCACCCTGTTCACTTCCGCGGCGCTGGGGGCCATCTCAGGCACTTCAGGAAGAAACCCCAGGAAGGGCTGCACGAAGAAATTACTCGCTGGAATGAACAAAGAGGTCATGGGCCCGATCACGGTGACGGCTGAAGCCCTAAGCCCCAACTCCTCTTCGGTCTCCCTTAATGCGGTATCCAGCAATGTTTCATCGTGCTCCTGTTTACCACCGGGAAAACTGATCTGCCCTGCATGGACATCAGGTCCGGAGGTACGCTCCATCAGAATCACTTTTGCAGGAGGATTGGCTGCGCCGGGTACCAGCAACACCATCACCGCCGCAGTTTTATAATTTTCGGATCCAGCCAGGTATTCTTCCATACTCTTTCGATGTACAGGGGCCATCCTTCGCTGTGCGCCATGGCCGGGTAAGGCCTTCCTGTACCGGATTTGCAGGCGGTTTATCAAATCAGGGAAACGATCCTGCTCCATCTGTTAAAGGGGCTGTACCATGGGCTCAGGTTTTCGCTCACCAATCTGTTGTCTCCACATGGCATAATAAAGTCCTTTCTGTCCGATCAGGTCAGCATGACGACCGGATTCAACGATAGCGCCACGTTCCAGCACATAAATCACATCGGCATGCATCACAGTTGAAAGCCGGTGTGCAATCAGAATGGTGATGTGATTCCGGTTGGTGGAAATGGAACGAATGGTTCCGGTAATCTCCTCTTCCGTGAGTGAATCAAGAGCGGAAGTAGCCTCGTCAAATACCAGGAGTGAGGGTCGCCTTAGCAAGGCTCTGGCAATTGACAAACGCTGCTTTTCACCACCTGAAACTTTTACCCCGCCTTCGCCTATCACCGTATCCAATCCCTTGTCAGCTCTTTTCAGCAGCGATTGCATGGAGGCTTTGTTGAGTACATCGTAACAATCCTCATCACTGGCGCCCGGGGCTACAAAGCGAAGGTTCTCCCGGATGGTTCCGGAGAACAGTTGCGTATCCTGAGTCACCAAACCGATCTGGGCACGCAACTCGTCCAGGCTGATCTGGTCGGCTTCTATTCCATTGTAACGCAGGGCACCTTCCTGCGGCTTGTAAAGTCCTACCAGCAACTTCACCAGGGTGGTTTTGCCGGATCCGCTGGGGCCCACAAAGGCCACTGTTTCACCCTCCTCCACCTTGAAAGAAATATCCTGCACCGCATTCACCGCAGCGCTTTGATGCCGGAAAGAGACAGCATCCAGTTCGAACGACTGGATGTGGCCCAAGGTCACAGGGTGTAACGGACGGGGCTCAGGCTTAATGTTCAGTATTTCCTGAAAATTATGCAAGGATACTTCCGCCTCCCGGTAAATATTGATGATGTTACCCAATTCCTGCAAGGGACCGAAAATGAAAAAGGAATAAATAAACATGGTAAAGAACTGGCCGATGGAAATCTGTCGGGTAAAAATGAGATACAACATCATAAACATGATGGCTGTTCGAAGAAAATTAACCATGGTTCCCTGAATAAAACTCAGGGAACGTATGTACTTCACTTTCTTCAGTTCAAGCTTGAGTATCTTATCGGTGTTGGCATTCAGCCGTGATATCTCCTGGCTTGACAATCCAAGGCTCTTCACCAGCTCTATGTTGCGCAACGACTCGGTCGTTGAGCCTGCCAGCGCTGTGGTTTCGGCCACAATCACTTTTTGGATTTTCTTCACCTTCTTGCTCAACACCGAGCTGATGACTCCTAAAATGGGGATCACACCAAAATAGACAGGTGCGATCAGCCAATGTACGGTAGCCGCATATACTGATACAAATACAATGGCCACCAGCGAAGTAAACAGAATGTTTATAAATGCGCTGATCAGTTTTTCCACATCGGATCTTACCTTCTGGAGCCGGCCCAGCGTTTCGCCGCTCCGCTGGTCTTCAAACACCTCATAAGGCAATTCGAGGCTGTGCCGGATGCCATCGGCATAAATCCTTGCACCCACTTTCTGCGTGATCACGTTTACATAGTAATCCTGGAAATTCTTCGCCACACGACTGACAAATGCCACACCGATGGCCGCCAGTAGCAGCAAACCCACGCCTTTAATAAATTCCTCCTTGCTTAACTTTTCAAACTGGGTGACGTAGTCATCGATGACATGTTTGAATATATAGGGGTCGAGCAGTGAAAACACCTGGTTCACTGCGGCCAGCCCCAGGGCAAAAATGATGAGTTTCCAATAGCCACGGAGGTAACCGAGAAGTAGTTTCATAGTAGATGGTAAAAATACAAATTAACAAATGACTGTTATTTAGTTCCTTACTTCATGCAGCTATTCCCTGCAATAAGATGTAGATTTGAAGCGTTACAAGACGAAAAGACGAACAACGTGAGAAAACATTTTATTGCCGTACTGCTTCTTCTGGCCCCGGCCCTTGCATGGTCACAGCACACCATCATCACCAAGAGCGGGGAGCGTCTGAACGGTGAACTCCAGAAGATTGAGAATAACACCGTTACCTTCTTTCACAAAGGAAGCCTGGTGACCTTTCAATTGGGCCAGATCAAATCCATTGATTTTGATGGTGAACCCGGAAGCGGCAGCAGTATTTCTGCCTCCGGACAAAAAGGGGTTACATTCGTTATGCCGGGGCGCAAGATCATTAAGCAGCCCAAGGTGGATAACCTGACCATGGAAAAAGGAGTTGTAGTGGTGGCTATCACCATCAATAAATACGGTGATGTGGTAAAAGCCGAACCCGGCGTGGAGGGTACCACCACCACCAGTCAATACCTTCTTACCAAGGCCAAGCAGGCGGCAGAAAGCGCCAAGTTTGACGGAGGTACGACCATGCCCCTCGAGCAAAAAGGCACCATCACCATCACGTTCTGATTGTATTAACCCTCCATATTCAGGAAGCTGCCCCGTAAGGCAGCTTCTTTCTTTTTTACAGAACCGCTATTCCCAAATCAATTCATACACGGCAAAGCCAGCCTGAAGGGTGGTTCTTTGCACTCCTGCAGGACGCGTGATCCGGTACTCCCCACCCTTCTTATCCCGGTACATCACTTCCTGCCGCATGACGTGTGTGGCATTGCTTTTATGAAACAGGACGACATAGGGACAATCGTTTAAACTATTTTCCGGTTCGTAGGATGTTCCGTTTACCCGCACTTCCTGCGCATTGTTAAAGTTTCTTTCCGGATCATTCATGAGGGCAATGGCCCGTGAGGCCAACGGAACACCGTAGCCTATGTAATTATTGCCATAAGGATACAAATGAGAAGAACGAATGATGATCTGCTTCAGTTCAGAAGCCGTCAAGGCGGGGTTCATTTCGAGCAGGCAGGCGGCAAAGCCACAAACAGCGGGTGCCGACAAAGAGGTGCCTTGCGCCGAATAGGCGGCCACATCCGGCTTCAGGTACGGTGTAAATCCGGGACCAATGCCGCTGTATCCGGCTTTTTCCATGTGCCCGAGTACGGCTCCCACGGTAAGCGCCGACGCTGCATCCGCCGGTGTACTGATCAGGCGCCAGTTTTTCTTCGCTCCGTCGTTTCCGGCCGCCACTACCACCAACATATTCTTTTCCGTACATGCTATTTCAACGGCTTTCGCAATCATGCTCGAACCATTCATATCGGAAGGTTTATAATTGGAGCTCTTGAGCTTTCGGCCCCGGCCATAACCCAATGAGGTGTTGACCACGCGAACGCCGGCTTTCTCCATCCACTCCAGTGCAGCGATATAATAGTCCTCCTCTTCTTTAAACTCCCTGGTGCCATCTTCCGTACGGGCCAGATAATAACTTGCCTCAACGGCCAGTCCTCGACGGTACCCCGGCAGGGGATCATGTCCTGCAATCATTCTCAAAACTTCAGTTCCGTGATAATGGTAAATCAGGCGCATATCCCGGATTAAATTCAGGAGCCAGAATTTTCGCTCTTTGAACGGCTCCTTCCGTCCGGTATAAAATGTTTCCCGATAAGAAATCGTATCCAGATTTTTTACAAAATCACGTGCACCGGCCAATTGCCGGCCTTTCCAGAGATGCTGCAGATCGCCTGCTTTCACAGAATCATCCAGGTACAGAAATCCCGCATCGGTCACCCCGATTTTTACTCCCATACCGCCTACTCCCCTTCGTGTAAACGCATCGGCCTGCATCTGCTCCAGGGCTTTTGAATAATCAATCCGACCACTGCCTTGCATTGCAGATCCCTTCATGGACAGTACCGGAAAGAAATCAAACCTGAACGGCAATGTCAGGATTTCCTCTGTTTGCTGCTTATCCAGCACAACGGAAAGTGCATTCAGCCAGGACGAACGAACCCGCAGCTGGTAACCACGGGCTTTTACACTATCACTGAGCGCCCCTGCCTCTGATGCCTGATGCGGAACCAACCAATATGCCCTTTGGGCCGTGACGGGTTCCGCAGTAAAAAACAAGAGAATCAACAAGAGCCAGGGGAACCTGAAGGTGCATTGAATCCGGAGAAGGTACAGCATACGATTTAGTGCAGATGGAAGGGTACAAAGATCGGAAACCGGAATAAGTATTTCTACGAATCCCATTCAATGACTATTTGACATATCCAGGTAGAACAAGGTGCAGCAGTGGCAGTCGTTGGATAAAAAACCTGCCATAATTTCCTTGTTTCAGGCAGCAATTAAAATTGGGTCGTTCTTTGAGCGGGATTGGGAAAAAACACCATATGAATTTCAATCAATTCACCATTAAATCACAGGAAGTTTTGCAGGAAGCCCAGACACTGGCGCTTTCTCAGGGTCAGCAGTCCATTGAGCCGGGGCATCTCCTGAAAGCCATGATTCAAAATGATGAACATGTGATTCCTTTTCTTTTAAAAAGGTTGAATGTAAACATTCAACAACTCAACAAGGAACTGGATGCCCTGGTATCCTCCTATCCAAAGGTGAGCGGAGGCCAACCTTATTTCGGAAACGACGCACAGGCCGTACTGCAAAAGGCCCTGGTCCTCATCAAAGATTTCAAGGATGAATTTGTTTCACTGGAACACCTTCTGCTGGGGCTCCTGAGCGGAAAGGACGCCGTTGCAAAACTCCTCAAACAATCGGGCGTCAACGAAGCCGACCTTCGTGTAGCCATCAAGGATCTCCGTAAAGGAGCCAGAGTCACCTCTGCCGGAGCCGAAGAAACGTACAATGCTTTAGGAAAATACGCCAGGAACCTCAATCAGCTGGCCCGTGAGGGAAAGCTGGACCCTGTCATAGGAAGGGATGAGGAAATCCGCCGGGTACTTCAGATCCTGTCGCGCCGAACCAAAAATAATCCGGTACTCATCGGCGAACCGGGGGTAGGTAAAACAGCGATTGCCGAAGGACTGGCCCATCGCATTATCAACGGTGATGTTCCGGAGAACCTCAAAAGCAAAGTCATCTATTCGCTCGACATGGGCGCCCTGATTGCAGGTGCCAAGTACAAAGGGGAATTTGAAGAGCGACTGAAAGCGGTCGTCAAAGAAGTCATCAGCGCCGAAGGGGAAATCATCCTGTTCATCGATGAAATTCACACCCTGGTGGGAGCAGGCGGTGGCGGTGAAGGCGCCATGGATGCTGCCAACATCCTGAAACCAGCCCTGGCCAGAGGAGAACTCCGGTCGATCGGCGCCACTACGCTGAACGAATATCAGAAATACATCGAAAAGGATAAAGCGCTTGAACGACGCTTCCAGAAAGTAATGGTGGAAGAACCGGATGTAAAGGACGCCATTTCCATTTTACGCGGATTAAAGGAAAGATACGAAGCGCACCATAAAGTACGCATCAAGGATGAAGCGATCATTGCATCCGTTGAGCTCAGCGACCGCTACATTTCCGACCGCTTCCTTCCCGACAAAGCGATTGACCTCATGGATGAGGCCGCTGCCAAACTCCGCCTGGAAATGGACAGCGTGCCCGAAGAACTTGACGAAATTCAACGGAAAATAATGCAGCTGGAAATTGAAAGGGCCGCCATTAAAAGAGAAGGAGACGATAAGAAAATAAAGGAGCTCAGTGAAACGCTTGCTAACCTGAACGAAGACCGGAACACGATCAAGGCAAGATGGGAAGCAGAGAAAGAAATCATCAACAGCATTACACAGACCAAAGAGGAAATCGAACAACTGAAACTTGAAGCTGATCAGGCCGAACGTGCCGGTGATTACGGGAAAGTAGCAGAAATCAGGTACGGTAAAATAAAATTCGCTGAAGAAAAACTACAGGCGAACCAGGCCCGGCTGCTTGAAGCCCAGAAAAACAAGGCGATGATCAAAGAGGAGGTGGAAAGTGAAGATATTGCCGAGGTAGTAAGTCGCTGGACCGGCATCCCGGTTAAACGCATGCTTCAGAGTGAACGTGAAAAACTGCTGCACCTGGAGGATGAACTTCACAAACGGGTGGTGGGTCAGCAGGATGCCATTGCCGCTTTATCGGATGCGGTACGAAGAAGCAGGGCCGGTTTGCAGGACCTGAAAAGGCCTATCGGGTCCTTCATCTTTCTGGGAACGACAGGCGTGGGTAAAACAGAACTGGCCAAGGCATTGGCGGAATTTCTTTTCAACGATGAAAATGCCATGACACGTATTGACATGAGTGAATACCAGGAACGTCACAGCGTGAGCCGTTTGATCGGTGCTCCTCCGGGCTATGTTGGTTACGATGAAGGCGGGCAGCTTACCGAATCGGTACGGCGCAGGCCCTACTCCGTTGTGTTGCTGGATGAAATCGAAAAGGCGCACCCGGATGTGTTCAATATTCTCCTTCAGGTATTGGATGATGGCCGACTGACGGACAACAAAGGCCGGATTGCCAATTTTAAAAACACCATCATTATCATGACCTCCAACATCGGAGCGCATCTGATCCAGGAAAACATGGAAAAGATGACCGATAAAAACAAGGAGGATGTATTGGCCAAAACCCGGATTGAAGTGTTTGAGATGCTGAAGAAAACCATTCGCCCTGAATTTCTCAACCGGATAGACGAAATCATCATGTTCAACCCCTTAAGCAGGGAGGAAATTCATGAGATTGTTCAGATACAGTTTAATTCCGTCGCCAAAATGCTTGCTGATAACGATATAAAAGTGAGCATGAGCGATGAAGCCATCGACTGGCTGGCACAACTTGGCTACGATCCTCAGTTTGGCGCCAGGCCCTTAAAAAGAGTACTGCAGAAAAGGGTGTTGAATGAACTCAGTAAACAAATCCTGGCCGGAACGGTTACAAAGGATCAATCGATAGAAATAGACCTGGATAAAAACAACAATTTCGTATTCAGGAACCTGAACGAGCGTGTTAGTGTGTAGTGTTTATGTTTGTAGTTTATTCGTTAGGTGAAAGCCCTCCCCAGCCGGGAGGGCTTTTCATTTATCGTGCACCGTCATCCTGGTTTCGCTACCGGACAGTTCAGAGGATGCCATTCGATTTTGCCAGTACACCGCAGAGGTGAAACAGCATTCGTGCCCCGACATTTCCATCCCAGTCACCTTTACCGGGCGAAACTTCATTCAGATCAAAACTGATGATCTTCTTCTTGCTTTTAGCCAATGCAGATAAGAGGTAGGTGATTTCCTGAAATTCGAAGCCACCCGGCACCGGGGTACCTGTATTCGGACACAACTTCGGGTCCAGGCCATCAATATCAAAACTGATATGCACATTACCGGGAAGGGCCTCGATGATGGCGTCACATTGCTGTTTCCACGATGCGCCCTCATAGCGTTGGGCAGCAAGACCAGCAAAGGAAAATACCTGCACCCTTTTCGGGTGGTTCCGGACATACGCATTTTCTTCTTCACAAAAATCACGTATACCCACCTGTACAAGTCTGGTGACCTGTTTTATCTGAAGCGCATTGTACATGATGGAAGCATGTGAATAGGTAAAACCTTCGTATGCCTTCCGTAAATCCATGTGGGCATCGATTTGAAGAATGCCGTAGGTGGGGTATTTTTCGGCGAGCGCCCTGAAAAACCCAAGCGGTGTACTGTGATCCCCGCCCACTAAACCCACCAACTTCCCCTTTTTCAACCAATGCATCGTTTGCGCATACACTTCACGTATCATTTCCTCCGATCCGGAGTTCACCGCCTTTAGTTTTGAAGCCAGTTGCGGAGTACTGTTCAATTCCTGGCCATTTGACAAGGCTTCGATGATTTTTACAGCTTCCTTTTTCAGGGCTTTGGAGGATTTCAGCAGTCTGCGTGAAACAGGTTCCATGGAAATACCCAACTTCCACAATTCAGGAAATTCGGGGTGATACAAATCCACCTGCGCCGATGCTTCCAGGATCGCCTCCGGACCCTGAGCGGTGCCGCCGCCATAACTCACCGTCGCTTCCCAGGGTACGGGGATCAACACAATCTCCGATTCTTCGGAATTGAAAGGCAAACCAAAAACATTGGCTTCACCGAGTGCAGGACCGTTCTGATCGAACGATTTGATTTTGGCCAGACGGGCCGGTTTTGCAGATGTATTTCTTTTTTTCAAGGGAGAAGGGAATATCTTACAAAGATACTCCAAAAGGAAAAAGCCCGACCATGATGTCTTTCGGTACTATTTACTCTTCCTCAGCGAAAAAGTAAAAACGGTACCCTGTCCGGGCTCACTGTTCACATGGATGTTCTCACCATGCGCCTCCATGATGTGCTTGACAATAGCCAGTCCCAAGCCAGTCCCCCCCTGCTCTCTGGAACGGCTTTTGTCCACACGATAAAAACGTTCAAACAACCTGGGCAGATGCAGCTTTGATATGCCGATGCCATTGTCCGCGACATCCACAATGACCTTATCTTCATCCTCGGTAAAACGAACCTCCGTCAGTCCTCCGGCATTACCATATTTTACGGAGTTCACAAGGAGATTGACCAACACCTGACGGACCATATCCTTGTCGGCATAGACATAGATCGGTTTATCGGGAGAAGCAGAGACCTCCAGTTTAATATTTTTTTCCTTTGCCTGGAATTCCAGCGATTCCACCACATCCCGGACAAGTTCACCAAGGTCAAACGTTCTGTATTCTACAATCAATTCTCCGGCTTCCAGACGTGATATCGATTCAAGGTCATCGACAATGCTGATCAGTCGGTCGATGGATTTGCTGGCCTTGTTCAGATAATGCAGATTGACATCGGGATCATCGATGCCACCGTCAATGAGGGTGTGTATATACCCCTGAACAGAAAATATCGGTGTCTTTAGCTCATGTGAAACGTTGCTCAGAAAGTCGCGCCGGTAATTCTCCACCTGTTTCAGGTGATCAATCTCCTCTTTTGACTCATTGCTCCAGTCAATCAGAATACTGTTTATCTGGGTGGTAATGTCACTGCTGCTTTTGTCTGGCGGACGAACAACGTTTTTGGGATTCCGCAAACGGAGAATGTGTTTGTAAATCTGGTTCAGGTTCTCATAAATGAACCGGCCATATAAAAAACGAAGCGCCATGCCGAACACGGCAAAAGAAAAAACAAAAAACAACAGATGGACATACCAGACGAGCCGGTAACCGGAAATCGCCAGGAATACCGAAACGGCGGCGGTTAATACCACCGCCAGAACAATTGAAGCAATCAGTCCAACCTGTTTGGCGTTCACAAAACCTGGATTTAGAATGACTAAAATATGAAATATTCAGGTGACAAACCGGATGTTGAGGGTAAAACAGCCGGTACGGGAATTCACCTGGTAATATTCCGGACCTTCGTCTCGAGGAGGAACGATTAAAAACTTCTTCCGGCCAGAGGGATATCAGATATCGAACTTGTAACCAATCCCCTTAATGGTCTTGATGGACTCATCGCCCAGCTTTTCGCGAATTTTACGGATGTGCACATCGATAGTGCGGTCGCCGACCACGATGTCGTTTCCCCAGACTCTTGAAAGAATATCTTCCCTGGTAAAAACCTTGCCCGGTTTAGAGGTAAGCAAGGCCAGTAATTCAAATTCCTTGCGGGGGAAGGAAAGGGCCTTTTCATTCTTATAGACGAGGTAGCTTTCCCGGTCAATGCGCAGATCGCCAATCTGAATAACAGGTATCTGCGTGGCGGGCGCACCGTTTACCCTGCGCAGGAGCGCTTTGATCCGGCTGGTCAGCACCCGGGGCTTGATGGGCTTGGAGATGTAATCATCGGCACCGACATCAAAGCCGGCAATCTGAGAGTAATCTTCATTGCGGGCCGTAAGAAAAGCGACCAGGGTATGTTGCAACTCGGGCACCTCCCGAATGTGACGGCAGGCTTCAATTCCATCCATCACCGGCATCATGATATCCAGAATGATCAAATGCGGGCGCTCCTTCCTGGCCATTTCCACCGCCTCTTTTCCGTTCTTCGCAAGAAACACCTCGTACCCTTCCTTTTTCAGGTTATACTCCATGAACTCAAGGATATCCGGTTCATCGTCCACCAGCAGTATTTTAACAGATTCGCTATTCATACCTTATATTACGGTCTCAAAGGTCTTCTTAAGCTGTTATGAAATTGTTAAGTCAGGATTAAGCCATCCCTATCATTCTTTACAAAGTTCCTGAATGTAATTTACATTCCTAACTTTGAAGTAACATTTAATCCGCTTTGAAGCCCAAAAATTCGCTGATTATCATTTTTCGGGCCGCTCCTTAACATTTAAATAAAACTCCGGTAAACTTAGCGTTTCATTTGAAGGTGTTCTTTGTTAAGGAATTTCTAAGCCATGAAATCAACACTGACAATTATTATTACCGCCTGCCTGTCAATCATTTGCACAGTTACGGCATGGGCCCAGACCGGCGGCATTCGCGGAACGCTGAGCGACAAAAACAACGGAGAGACCTTAATCGGCGCCACGGTGACCATTGAAAACACCAGCTTGGGCGCGGTTACGGACATTGACGGCAATTACCAGATTGAAAACATCGCAGCGGGTACCTATGCAGTTAAACTCACCTATGTTGGCTACAAACAGGAAATCGTTCCGAACATCACGATCAAGGCCGGAGAAACCATCCGCCTTGATTTTAAAATGATCAGCAATACACAAACGTTGAAAGACGCCGAAGTGGTTTCGACCAGGATTACCAATACTGAAAACGCGATCCTGGCGGAAATGCGAAAATCAGAGCAAATCGTAAACGGAGTATCGGCCCAGCAGATTTCCAAAACACAGGACCGCAGCGCTTCTGATGTCATCCGACGTTTGCCTGGTGTCACCATCATGGAAGATCGCTTTATCGTGGTCAGAGGACTCAGCGAACGTTACAATGCCGTATTGCTGAACGATGCCATGGCGCCGAGCGCCGAACCAGACAAGAAAGCCTTTTCCTTTGACATTATTCCCAGTTCCATGCTGGAGCGGGTGCTGATTTACAAAAGCGGAGCGCCGGAACTACCGGGAGAATTTGCAGGAGGCGTTGTTAAAGTATATACCAAAAATATTCCCGATGAAGATTTTATCAGCGCAGGCATGACCATCGGGGTACGCAGCAACACCACCTTTAATGACTTTAACCGTGCCTCGCTGAGTAACACCGACTGGTTGGGCATGGACAATGGCAGCAGGGACCTGCCCGGAGACTTCCCGGTTTCCGTTGCGGGACTGAATACCACCCAGCAGGTGGCCCTCGCCAAATTGCTTCCAAACACCTGGATTGCCCGCGAAAAATCAGCTCCGGTGGACCAACGCTTCAGTCTTGGTTTTGCCAAAAGCTTCAATTTCGGAAAAGTAAGGGCCTCCAACATCACCGGCATCAATTACAGCAACAGCTACGAAACCCGCGAGGCCGAAAACCTCAATTACAACCAATACGACATCGTCAACGAAGTCAGTGATACCATTTACAATTTCAACGACCATACCTCGCTCAACAAAGTATCGCTCGGCCTGCTCAGCAATTTCAGCTTTTTGTTCAACCCCGCCAATAAACTCGAGTTCAGAAACCTGTACAATCAATCCGGAACGAACGGCACCACGATCCGGACGGGTTATAATATTGAAGAAGGAAACGACGTAAAGAATTACGCCTTTCGGTATTATGAACGCAAAGTGTATTCAGGACAATTGTCGGGCAGCCATGACTTCAACCAGGAGAAAACAAAGTTTAACTGGACTGCCGGGTACAGCATGACGCACACCAACGAACCGGATTACAGAAGGATCCGGACGTTCAGAAGCTTAGTCGACAATTTACCGGAATATTATGTTCAGGTTAACAGTACGGCTTCACAAGCGGATGCAGGGAGGTTTTATTCAACACTTGACGAGAACAGTTACATGGCCTCCGGAAATGTAGAGCAGGAAGTGAAACAACTTGGTGAAACAAGGAAGCTCAGGATCAGGGCAGGTTTTTACACCGAAAGCAAAAGCAGAACCTTCAATGCACGTTGGCTGGCTTACACCAAATCAAGGGTTGATAAGTTTGACAACTCCCTCCTCCAGCTTCCGCTCGACCAGGTATTCAGTTCAGAAAACTTCAATGACAGTACCGGATTTAAGATTGATGAGGGCACCAACGGAACCGATCGTTACGAAGCGAACAACAGCCTCGCTGCGGCCTACATCGGTACGACCTGGCCACTCAGCGAAAAAATAATCCTCTCCGGCGGAGTTCGCTTTGAGTACAACCGCTTGATTCTGGAAAGCGCTGACAACAACGGAAAACCGCTGAAAGTAGACAATCCCATCAGCAGTTTACTGCCTTCGGCCAACGTCAGCTACAGTCTTACTCCGAAGTCAATGGTAAGAGCAGCCTATGCCAAAACCCTGAACCGGCCCGAATTCCGTGAAATTGCTCCTTTCGCTTACTATGATTTCGTGTTTAACAATGTGCTGTTCGGCAACCCGGAACTCGAAACACCTGTGATCAATAATTTCGATCTGCGTTGGGAAAATTATCCTGCAGCAGGTGAACTGATCTCATTGGGTGTTTTTTATAAACAGTTCAGCAATCCGGTGGAGCAGTACTTTAAACCGGGAGCCGGATCGGGCGGAACCAGGAATTTCGAGTTTAAAAATGCTGCCGGCGCCTACAGCACCGGTGCAGAAATTGAACTTAGAAAATCACTTGAACCGGTTTTCAAGGCGGGTTTCCTGAGTCGCCTGTCCATCGGCATGAATGCTTCTTACATACTAAGCCGGGTGGATCTCGGAAAAGAGGCGATCGGCCAGGACAAAAACCGTATCATGATGGGTCAATCGCTCTATGTGGTAAACACAGGACTGTATTACAATCAACCTGAACACAAGCTGCAATGCAATGTTCAATACAATGTGATTGGTAAGCGCCTGTTTGCGGTAGGTACCGAAGGCACACCCGACGTATATGAATTGCCCCGTCATGTCGTTGACTTCTCCGTGACCAAAGGAATCGGTAAGAACTTTGAAATAAAAGCCGGTGTACAGGACATCCTGAATCAGGCTACCATCCTTCGCCAGGATTCCAATGAAGACGGAAAAATCACCAATAACGATGAATTAATCTACAGTTTTAAACGTGGCTCGTATTACACACTGGGATTCACGGTACGATATTGATTTCACTTTGTGGCTTTGAAAGGAGACGGAGGAGGCATAGCCTCCTCTTCTCTTTTGGAGCCAGCCGGGAATTAACATTTCCTTTAAACTGGATTAATACTACAGATACAGGTGAAGGGTAATATTGCAGCGGAACAAATAAAAAGACAAGAAATCAACATGAAAACATCCATCAGCTTAAGAAAGCTTAACACGGCCTTCCTGGTATCAATGGGATTGGTCGCAGCCTTATTCAGCTCCTGCAAAAAAGACGAAGAAGACAACACCACACCGTCCAACACCATCAACTTTACATTGACTACGCTTGGCGACGGCACCATCCAGGTGGAAGGCAGCACCAATCAAAATACCCAGTTCGACAGCAGCAAAACCTATTTGTTAAAAGGATTTGTTTATGTAGAAGCCGGTGCGACACTGACCATTCAGCCGGGCACCATCATTAAAGGCGACAAAGCCTCGAAGGGAACGCTCATCATCAAACGCGGCGGAAAAATCAATGCCAACGGTAGCGCAGTGCATCCGATCATCTTCACGTCTTCCCAAGCCACAGGGTCCAGAAACCCCGGCGACTGGGGTGGCTTGATTGTGTGCGGAAAAGCCCCCATCAACCTGCCTGGAGGAGAAGGACAAATTGAAGGAGGCCCCGACGCCCTTTACGGCGGTACGGATGCAGCCGACAATTCAGGAATCCTTAAATACGTCAGGATTGAATATGCCGGCATTCCCTTTCAGCCCAACCAGGAAATCAACGGACTTACTCTGGGTGGCGTAGGCCATGGTACTCAGATCGACTATATACAGGTCTCTTATTGCGGCGATGACTCCTATGAAATGTTCGGAGGCACGGTGAACCTGAAACACATCATCTCCTACAAAACCACCGACGATGACCTGGACACCGACAACGGATACTCTGGTAAAGTTCAATTTGGTGTAGTACTTCGGGATGCTAACATTGCGGATGTATCGGGATCCAATGGATTTGAATCTGACAACGACGCAGCCGGATCGTCTCTGACACCTACCACCCGAGCCATCTTTTCGAACATCAGCGTTTTCGGACCCAAGCAAGACACCAGTTCAACTGTGAACTCTAACTTTAAACGTGGCGCACACTTGCGACGTAATACGCAAACCTGCATCTACAACTCCCTGATTTCGGGTTATCCGGTTGGATTACTGGTGGATGGCACCGCCACAGAGGGCAATGCCACTGCGGATGTATTGCAGGTTAAAAATACCGTCGTTGCCTCTTGCAACACCCCACTTGCGGTTGCCAGTGGTTCGGGCTTTAACATCAGCAACTGGTTTAATACCACCACTTATGGCAATAGCATCCAATATACCAATACCGGACTCTCCAGCGACCCGTATGCCGCCACTCCGAATTTCCTTCCCCTTGCAGGATCAATTCTTCTGAGCGGCGCAGACTTTAGCAGTTCCAACCTCACTGGCCTGGATCCGGTCAACTTCCGTGGCGCTTTTGGATCCAGCGACTGGACTTCCGGCTGGGCCAACTGGGATCCGCAAAACACCAATTATTAAAAGAAGCCCCTTGTTTTTTAAAGCCCCTGCTGTGGCAGGGGCTTTTTTTGTGCTTAACAATTACTTAACACTAATGAAATAAGCAGGTAACATTTTCTTAATCTATTTGCAGTGCTGAAACCAGTTAAAAAAGAAATATCACTTACTGATTATCAATGCATAATAAGTAAATCTTCCGTTCAAACTCCTTAAACCATTCACAAAAAACATCCAATGAACAAGATCATCCTGGCCGTTGTCATCACCACCCTGGCAGCATGTGGCGGCAGCAAAGAAGAAAAAACACCTGAATCCGGCACTGAATCCTTGAGTGGCAACATCAGCATTGACGGTTCAAGTACCGTTTATCCCATATCGGAAGCCGTAGCTGAGGAATTCAGAAAGGAAGCGCCTTCTGTAAAGGTAACCGTAGGGCTTTCCGGAACCGGTGGCGGATTTAAAAAATTCTCCAGGGGCGAAATTGATATCAATGACGCTTCCCGAACCATCAAAGAAGAAGAAATGGCGCTTTGCAAGGAGCACAACATCGATTACATCGAACTTGAAGTCGGGTATGACGGCCTCGTGGTGGTCGTTCATCCGCAAAACAACTGGGTGAATGAAATTACGGTGGCAGAACTTAAAAAGATCTGGGAGCCGGAGGCACAAGGTAAAATCAAGTACTGGAATCAAATTCGTCCGGAGTGGCCCAAGGAAGAAATTCACCTTTACGGAGCCGGTGTGGAATCCGGAACCTATGACTATTTCACCGAAGCCATTGTAGGTAAAAGCCATTCCAGCCGCGGAGATTACACCGGCAGTGAAGATGACAATGTACTGGTTCAGGGTGTTTCGGGCGACAAAAATTCTCTGGGCTTTTTCGGACTGGCTTACTTTGAGGAAAACAAAGCCAAACTGAAGGCCGTGGCGGTGGATGACCAGAATGATGCTAATGGAAAGGGCGGTATTTTACCCAGTGTAGAAACCGTTCTCAATAAATCCTATGCGCCGCTATCCCGTCCGCTGTTCATTTATGTGAATTCCAAGGCGGTTCAGCGACCTGAAGTCATCCGGTTTGTTGACTTTTACCTGGCTTCTGCACCGGAACTGACCAAAGCGGTGGGATTTGTACCACTGCGCCCGGAGGAGTATAAGGCACAACAGGATAAATTCGCGCAATACCATTCGTCAAAAAAATAAACAATTGCTACCGGCATGAAGCCCGTCAAACTATCTTTGCCGGGCTTCATTACCTGAATATGAAAATTCCGGAGAAATTTATTGTCGCCCTGCTGGCCTTGTGCGCCGGACTGACAATACTTGTAACGGCCGGAGTCCTTTACACGCTGGCTTCTGAAGCCATCCGTTTCTTCAGTGAAGTATCCATCGTTGATTTTTTTACCGATACACAGTGGACACCGCTTTTTACCGAAAAGCACTTTGGTATCTTGCCTCTTCTGAGCGGAACACTCCTGACTTCCTTCATTGCCATTTTTTTTGCATTGCCAATCGGGCTTACCATCGCCATTTATCTGAATGAATACGCTCCGCGCTCGTTTGCTTTCAGGATCAAACCGGTTCTGGAGATCCTGGCCGCGGTACCTACAGTGGTATACGGTTATTTTGCACTGACCGTAGTCACTCCATTTCTTCAGGGATTTATTCCTTCACTCTCCGGTTTCAATGCGCTGGGTGCCGGCTTTGTGATGGGGATCATGATCATTCCATTGATTTCATCCATGAGCCAGGATGCCCTTTATGCCGTACCGAAAGCCATGCGTGAAGCTTCCTATGGATTGGGGGCAACACGATTTCAAACCGCCTTCAGTGTTTTGTTGCCGGCGGCCTCCTCCGGCATCATTGTATCCGTGATCCTGGCCATTTCCAGGGCGGTAGGAGAAACCATGATTGTGGCCATTGCCGCCGGCATGCAGCCGAGTCTCACGGCCAATCCCCTGGTGCCGGTTCAAACCATTACCACCTACATTGTTCAGATCAGCATGGGCGACGTTCCGCACGGATCGCTGGAGTACCGTACCATTTTTGCAGCAGGCATCAGTCTTTTTGTCCTAACCTTTGCGCTGAACAACATCTCCTTCTGGTTTAAAAAGAAATACCAGCAGAAATATGAATAGAATCCAAACCAACCGGATAAAGGACAAGGCATTCCAGTATTTCGGAGTGTTCTGTACGTTTTTTGGTTTGGCCATGCTGGCGGTGTTCGTGCTGGATGTGTTGAGAAAAGGCATCCACCGCATCGACTGGGATTTCATCAGCAATCTCCCCTCCCGTTTTCCTGAAAAAGCAGGGATCTTTACGGCTCTGATGGGCACCTGCTGGATTTTGATTCTGACGGCCATCATCGCCATACCCATCGGAGTGGCGGCAGGTATTTATCTTGAAGAATATGGCAAGAGAAACCGCTTTGCCGCGATTCTTGAAATCAACATTACCAACCTCGCGGGAATTCCTTCTATCATTTACGGCTTGCTGGGTCTTGAAATTTTTGTGCGGATTGCAGGATTGGGCCAAAGTGTACTGGCCGGAGCCCTGACCTTGTCACTTTTGGTTTTGCCCATCATTATTGTTTCGACCCGGGAATCCATTCGGGCTGTGCCACGCAGTCTGCGGGAGGCCTCGCTGGCCTTAGGTGCCAGCAAGTGGCAAACCATATGGAACCAGGTATTGCCGGCCGGCGGTGGCGGTATCCTCACCGGGGTGATACTGGCCTTGTCGCGCGCCGTCGGGGAGGCCGCACCGCTCATTGTAGTGGGTGCACTGGCTTATGTTCCCTTTGCCCCTTCCACACCCTTGGACGAATTTTCTGTATTGCCCATTCAGATATACAACTGGGTTTCCAGGCCACAACAAGGCTTTGTCACCAACTCGGCCGCCGCCATCATCATTCTCCTCATCGTTACCTTCCTGATGAATGGGATCGCAATTTATTTCAGAAGCCGCTGGCAGAAAAAAGTAAAATGGTAATCCGTGAATATTAGAAAAAAATGAGCCAGAAACTCGAAGCGAAAAATGTAAATGTGTTTTACGATCAGACGCACGTCATTAAAAACGTGAACCTGTCGGTAAAAGCCAATTCTGTGGCCGCCTTCATCGGCCCATCCGGATGCGGCAAGTCCACTTTTCTTCGCCTTTACAACCGCATGAACGATCTCATTGAAGGTTTTCGCAAAGAAGGCGAAGTGTTGCTGGATGGAAAGGACATTTATGCCAAAGACCTGCGTGTGGAAGACCTGCGGAAAAAAGTGGGAATGGTCTTTCAAAAACCCAATCCCTTTCCAAAAAGTATTTACGAAAACGTGATATACGGGTTGAGGATCCGCGGCGTCAACAACAAAAAACTTTTGGATGAAACGGTGGAACGTTCACTCCGTCAGGCTGCTTTGTGGGAAGAAGTCAAAGACAACCTCAAAAAATCAGCACTGGCCTTATCTGGAGGACAACAGCAACGCCTTTGTATCGCCAGGGCCATCGCTACGGAACCTTCTGTATTGCTGATGGACGAACCGGCTTCAGCCCTCGACCCCATCTCCTCTTCAAAAATCGAGGAGCTGATTTACGAACTGAAGACACAGTATACGATTATCATTGTTACGCACAACATGCAGCAGGCCGGACGCGTTAGCGATACCACGGCCTTCTTCTACCTTGGCGAACTGGTGGAATACGATACCACTAAAAAAATCTTTATGAATCCCAGCGACGTTCGGACCCAGGACTACATTACCGGGCGTTTCGGCTAAGTCATGTGGAACCGTTTTCTTACCTTAAACTAAATAAATCATGTCACACCTTGAAGTAGAAATAAAAAACCTGAAATCAGAGATGCTTGAAATGTTCCTGCTGGTAAAAAGTCAGCTGGAAAAATCCAAGGAATCTTTGGTCCGCCTCGACAAAGACCTCGCCCGCGAAGTGCTGGTCAACGAGAAAAGGGTGAACGGGTTTGAGTTAAAGCTTGACCGGGACTGTGAGAACATTATTGCCTTGTTCAACCCGGTGGCTATTGATCTTCGCTTTGTACTAGCCTGCATGAAAATCAACTCCAATCTGGAACGGATCGGAGACATAGCCGAAGGCATCTGTCAGTTTGTGCTCAACATCAAACTGGAGCCGGAAAAAAAACTTCTTGAGGTTACCCGCATGCTTGAAATGTACGATACCTCTATATTAATTCTTAAGGAAGTAACCGAAGCTTTTGACAAAGAAGATACAGGCCTCGCCCGGAGCGTTTTTAAGAAGGATGAAATCCTGGATGAGATCAACCTGAATGCCAACCAGGCGGTTGCCGATTTTATCAGAAACAACCCTGACAGGATCAATCAGAGCCTGTACATGCTAAGCGCCATTCGCAAACTGGAGCGTGTCGGAGATCAGTGCAAGAACATAGCAGAGGAAATCATTTTTTACATTGAAGCAAAAGTGCTGAAACATAAATCAAAAGAACAAAAGCAGGAATAATTTTCCGGCTGAGGGGCTTTTCAGGATCTGCCTGCAAAAGGCTTAAGCCTATTCTCCGAATGACTTCGAAATGATTTCCTGAAAGCTGTCGTAGATCCTTGCATTGCAGGCCACGATCTCTTTGCCAAAAAGATAATCCTCACCCCTTTTAAAATCACCGACACGGCCACCCGCTTCGCTAACCAGAAAAGCGCCGGCCGCAACGTCCCAGGGATTCAGGCCATACTCGTAAAATCCTTCAAAGCGTCCACAGGCCACGTAGGCCAGGTCCACCGCGGCCGAACCCAGCCGGCGTATTCCCTGCGTATGACGCATACAAAAATCAAACACGTCCATATAGGGTTTCATCCTTTCGTAATTCGTGTAGGGGAAGCCGGTAGCAAGCAAAGATTTTTTCAACTCCTCCTCTCCGGAAACACGAACCTGCTGCCCGTTCAGAAAAACACCACTGCCTTTCCGGCCGTAAAAACATTCATCCAGGTTCACTTCATGGACGATGCCAAGGACAATATTTCCCTTGTAGGTTAATCCCACGCTAACACAAAAACAGGGCAGGCCGTGTACAAAATTGGTGGTCCCGTCAAGCGGATCAATGATCCAGACCCAGTCACGGTCTTTGAGAGTAAGCGTGTTCTCTTCCGTAATGAAACCTGCATCGGGAATCAGTCCCTGCAGCCCTTCTACCAGAATTTTTTCGCTGCCCTTGTCAACGTATGATACCAGATCGTTAAAGCCCTTGTATTCGACCGCTTCCGCGCGAAAAGAAGCACGCTGCTCCCTTAGAAAAACAACGGCCTGCTGCACCACACCCCGAGCAGCATCCAGTACATTATCGAGCACGCTGAAGTCCGTCATCACTTTTTTTCTTGCTGAAGTACATCAATCCGCCGACTCCGGCTGAAATCAAGGCCACGGCTATCACTTCCGCCTGCGTAACGCTCATCCCCAGAAGGTCAAACCGGTTGTTGACCCTGATCTGTTCAATCAGCAATCGCTCCACCCCGTTAAAAAGCAGGTAAAGTGAAAACAATTGTCCGGGTTTCGGCAACATCGTCCTCATCCGCCACAAAACGAAAAAGAGGAGGATGCAGGCAAAGGCTTCATACAGCGGAGTGGGGAAAACGTTTTCCGGCAGCACCATGCAATGACGACCTTCACAACCCGGAATCGGAACACCCTCGCTGATGACATTGTGCGGATAGTTATAAGCCCAGGCCCAATCGGGAAGCCAGGACAACCACTCGGGCTTTGCCGATGTGTTCACGATTCCCCAGTCGCCATCACCTGAAATCTGGCAACCCAGACGTCCTGTTCCATAGGCAAGCATCAGGCCGGGCGCAGTAGCATCCGACAATACCAGCGGAGCGATGCCACGTTTGTAGCCATAACGCATCACCGTGACAGCACCGACGATCAATCCGCCGTACATGGTCAGGCCGCTGAACGATAAAAGCGCATCCAGCGGGTGGTCCTTAAATTCGTGCAGGTTCTCCAGATTGTGAAAAATCTTTGCGCCGATGATACCGCTCACGGCCGCTACGATCGTAATGTTGGAAACCAGCTGCCAGGGATGGACTTCCTCCATCACCGTCTGTGGCTCGGGCAATTTAGACTTTTCTGACTCCCGGTATTGCATATAGGCCATGATGGCTCCCACCAGCAATCCTCCCGGTATACTGCCCTGCATGGACAGCAGGACACCCTGAGTGTCCTGAACAAACAGGTCATAGTTAAGCAGGGCAAAGACCAGTTTGTAGCCCAGAACAAATCCGATAAGGAAAGAGCTGAGCAAGTCCATGAAACCGGCGGGTTTCCCCTTCACCACTTTTCTGGTAAACGTATGCAGCAGGCCCAATTGTTCCTTCCGCTTCAGTTCAAGCTGAAGGGTATAGGCGGCCAGCAAAAAGGAAATGGCCAGCATGAAGCCAAAACTCTGGATCGGCAATGGAATATAGATTCCAAATACATCGTAAATAAGGTCAGAGATGGTTGGATACATACGTCAGATGGCCATCGTAAATTCAGGTTTCACTTCCGGGGATGGAATAACAGTCACCAAACCCGAAGGCCCTACATCTGACAATTTACATGGTATTATTTTATTTACAGATTCCGGATCATAGGCCTGCTCCACCCGGATGTAATTCGAAGTGTAGCCATGCATCATGCCCTTGTTATTTTCTTCTTCAAACAATACCGGAAAGACATCGCCCAGGTGATACATGGTGAAATCGTGCAGTTTTTTCGCCGACAGATTTCTCAGGATCCTGTTCCTTTCCTTGCGCACCGCCTGCGGTACCACTTCAGGCATGGACACCGCCGGAGTGCGGTCTCTTTCCGAATATGTAAACACATGCAGGTAACTAACGGGCAAGTCATGCAGAAAATCAAAGGTCTCCCGGAAATGCCTGTCACTTTCCCCCGGGAATCCTACAATAACATCCACGCCAATGGCAGCATGAGGAAGACGCTCCCGGATCAAATGCACCCTTTCGGCATACAATTCCCGTTTGTATCGTCGGCGCATCAATGCCAGAATCTCATTGGAACCACTTTGCAGGGGCATATGAAAATGCGGCTGAAACTTTGTTGAATGGGCCGTTAATTCAATGATCTCCTTCTCCAGCAAATTCGGCTCAATGGATGACATCCGGATGCGCTGCAAGCCTTCCACCTTGTCGAGCCCTCGGGCAAGGTCCAGTAAATGAAAGGCATGTTTGCCGTTTTCAGAAATAATACCAAAATCACCAAGATTTACGCCGGTAAGGACAATTTCTTTGACACCTTGCCGGACAAGACTCCTGGCCTGCTCCACCACATTTTCGATGGTATTGCTGCGTGAACGCCCCCGGGCCAGCGGAATGGTGCAAAAAGTACAACTGTAGTCGCAGCCATCCTGCACTTTCAAAAAAGTACGCGTACGGTCACCTGCCGACCAGGCACTGATGAAGGTGTTCGCCTCGTTCACTTCACAAGCCATCACCTGTGCCTGATCCTGCTTCTTCAGGCTGGAGAGGTAATTGAGTGCATTGAATTTTTCGGTGGCTCCCAGAACCAGGTCCACCCCCGGGATCGCCGCAATTTCATCCGGCTTCAATTGCGCATAACAGCCCACGATGATGACTTTACCTTCCGGATTGACCGCCATCGCTCTGTTCACAATCGTTTTACATTCCTTGTCCGCATTGTCGGTGACCGAGCAGGTGTTCACCACATAAACATCCGCAAAATGCGGAAAATCAACCCGCTCCCAACCAGCGGCACGAAACTGCCTGGCGATGGTGGATGTTTCTGAAAAATTCAGCTTACATCCCAAAGTATGGAAGGCCACCTTGCTCATTCGACGCAAAAGTAGTGAAACGACTGATTTTGATCGCAGACGGCGAAGACATCGGGCATACGTGTTTTCTTCGTCTATGCACTGGTCAATTGATGGAGCATTTTCCACATCCATGCTGTATCCGATTGGTCATCCCCTGACAGTGGCCAGGATTGGTTTCCTGCCTGCTTAGACCTCGCACCGATTTGTTACCATACTGAAAATCATTCACATCGGTTCACGTAAACGAATAAAAAGAAAATCACAGGCAGAAATTACAAATGTTTAATCCTTATACTTTTGCCTGCATGCAACAGCGTTTCTTCTATCTGGCTCTGCCAATGCTGCTCTTGTTTTCCTGCCGGGGCACTGAAAAGGAGAACAAAGGCAGGCCTGTTTTCCGCTACAACGAATCATCCGGAATTACTTCGCTGGACCCTGCTTTTGCCAATAACCAGGCGAATATCTGGGCTTGCAATCATGTATTCAATGGTCTTGTACAACTGAATGAAAAGTTACAGCCCATGCCGTGCATTGCATCCGGCTGGCAGATCAGCCCGGACGGACTGCGGTACACCTTCTTTCTTCGAACGGATGTTAAATTTCATTCGCATCCTCAACTGGATGCGGGACGAACGGTAAAAGCCGGTGATTTCGTTTTCAGCTTTATGAGAATTTGCGATGAAAAAACCGCCTCTCCGGGCTCCTGGGTTTTTCAATCTGTCCGAAAAGACGAATCAGGGAAAACGAATGGCTTTGAAGCCCTCAACGACAGTACCCTCATTATACACCTCCAACAGGCCTTCCCACCCATGCTTGGGCTGCTGGCCTCCTCCTATTGCGCGGTTGTGCCCCGGGAAGTAGTTGAATTTTATGGAAAGGATTTCAGGAAAAACCCGGTCGGTACCGGACCTTTTCAATTTCATGAATGGCTGGAGCGCACCGCCCTTATTCTGCATAAAAACCCAAGCTACTTCGAACGGAGCAAGAGCGGAGAAAAGCTGCCTTTTTTGGATGCCATCATGATCACTTTCATCAATGACAAACAAACCGCTTTTCTCGAATTTTTAAAGGGCAACCTGGATTTCATATCCGGTCTGGACGCCAGCTATAAAGATGACCTCTTAACTAATCTCGGTGAGTTGCGGCCAAAATACAAAGGTCGTTTCAGGATGGAAACCTCTCCTTATCTCAACACGGAATACCTGGGCTTTCTCATGGATCCTCAGTTGCCCTTAATGAAAAACAACCCCCTGCGCGATATTCGTATCCGCAAAGCCATCAGCATGGGCTTTGACCGGGCGAAGATGATCCGGTACCTGCGCAACGGGATGGCGACACCGGGTACAGGCGGCATGGTTCCGGTTGGCATTCCGGGTTTCGACACTATCTGTGTAAAAGGTTTTTCCTATCAACCTGAAGAAGCAAAAAGACTCCTCGCAGAAGCCGGTTTCCCCAATGGAAAAGGCTTACCGGTCATTACCATGAGCACCACCCATGCCTACCAGGACCTGTGCGAATACATGCAGGGACAACTTGCTGAAATTGGCATTACCATACAACTCGAAATCAACCAGGCGGCACAACACCGCCAAATGGTGGCCAAGCAACAACTGGCCTTTTTCAGGGGGTCGTGGATTGGTGATTATGGTGATGCAGAAAATTATTTGTCCTTGTTCAGGTCCTTTAACAAAGCACCCAAAGGGCCGAACTATACCCATTACGCCAATCCTGAATTCGATCAGTTGTATGACAAAGCTATGCGTTGCACCAGCGATGCGGAGCGGTTCGCATATTACCGTCAAATGGACGAGCTGATCATGCAATCGGCTCCCGTGGTGGTCCTTTACTACGACAAGGTATTGCGCTTAACCCGGAATGAGTTACAGGGATTAACCATCAATGCCATGAATTTGCTGCAACTGAAGGAAGTCAGAATGGAAAAGTAATTTTTCAAACTATCTTTTTAAATGCCTATATAATCCTGAATGGCCGATCTCCATCAGGGTGATCCGGCATCAATCTTTCCAATCGGCAATGAAGAGGTTCGTATCCCTGGTGCCGTTATTGTTTCTGTTGGAGGAGAAAATAAGTTTCTTGCCATCCGGGGAAAACATCGGAAAGGCATCAAACATGCCATCGAATGTTATCTGAACAAGGTTTTTCCCATCCAGGTCCACCATCCACAGGTTAAAGGGTAAGCCGCGTTTGGAGGGGTGATTGGATGAAAAAATAATTTTCTTTCCGGAGGGATGAAAAAATGGAGCCCAGGAAGCATTCGGTAAATCGGTAATCTTTTTCAGATCTGTTCCATCGATATTGCATACGTACAATTCCATGTGCGTGGGTTGTACCAGGTTCTCATTGAGTAAGGATTGATAGGTGGCAATCTCTTCGTCGGTCTTTGGTCTGGATGCCCGGAAAATAAGCTTCTTGCTATCAGGAGAGAAAAATGCGCCGCCGTCGTAACCCAGTCCGGATGTCACCTGCTTTAAATTGCGGCCGTCAATATCCATCACATACAACTCTAGATCTCCGGTCCGCATGCTCGTAAAAACGATTTTTTTTCCATCCGGAGAAACGGTGGCCTCCGCATCATAGCCCGGCTCCTTGGTCAGCTGCTTCCTGATGTTCCCTTTCAGATCGGCAATGTAGATATCAAAATCAGGGTAAATGGCCCAAACATACTTTCCGTCCTCGCGCTTTGCAGGCAAAGGCGGACACGCATCGCCTCCCCCATGGGTGGATGCATAAAGAATCAATGAATCGCCCGGCATAAAATAGGAACAGGTAGTTCGTCCCTTCCCGGTTGAAACCAGACCAGTGGCTCCATCCTTCATGTTTCCTTTCGCCAAATCAAAATAATAGATCTGATCACATTCCACACCCCAGGCTTTGTTGGTAGCCTGAAAGGTGATGGATTTGCTGTCAAAACTGAAGTAGGCTTCCGCATTATCACCGCCAAATGTCAATTGCCTGACATTGGATAAATGCTTCTCCTCGCCGGCATAAAGCAAGGTAGTCGGATCAAAAGCCGGCCTTTCGAGTGGCGCCTGAGCGAACAATAAATTATTAATTACCAATATATTAATAAATACAAGAACTGTTATTACCGGTGTTTTCATATACCTGCGAAAGTAGCCAATGCCCCCTACCGGAAAAGTCATTTTCTTGTAAAAAAGCCCGTTACTGTAAGAATCGGGGTATGATTTTTGTCAAGGCTTTTCTAAAATTCGTACATTTGGTAAACGATGACGGAAAAGGGAACACAATATACCTTGTTTCTCTCCGTTTGAACGTTAATCCCATACTCTACAAAAAAATAAGCCTATCGGTCGAAATCTCTACACGTAACCCTCTATTGCCTCAAAACAAACCAAACTACCTTGTAAAAGGGGAGGAACTATGTGTAAAGAACAAAAAACCGACCAGGAACTGGTGTCTTCATTTCTCAGAGGAAAGGAAGATACCTTGCAGGAGTTGATACTCCGGCATGAACGTAAAGTGTTTACCAGCATTTACTTACTGGTAAAGGACCGCGAGTTGGCCGATGATATTTTTCAGGAAACCTTTATCAAGGTCATCAATACGCTCCGATCAGGGAACTACAACGAAGAAGGTAAATTTCTTTCCTGGGTACTGCGGATAGCGCACAACCTGGTCATTGACCATTTCAGAAGTCTCAAACGCATGCCCATGGTATACGATACGGAGGAGTATTCGGTATTCGACACCTTACCCTTGGAAGACAGCAACGTGGAAGACCGCCTGATTGAGGAGCAAATCAGACAACAGGTACGTGGCCTCATTGAGCAATTGCCCTACGACCAGCGGGAAGTAGTGATCATGCGCCATTTCGCCAACATGAGTTTCAAGGAAATAGCGGATTGCACCCATGTGAGCATCAATACCTCGCTCGGCCGTATGCGCTATGCCCTGATCAACCTGAGAAAACTGATCCGGGAAAAGCAATTAGTTTTAAGCCGGTAAGCAATACGGGCCGCCCTTTCCCGTTTATAGGATGTTAACGCTAACAAAGCCTATGAACGAAACAGTTACTCTAGATCATTTAATTCTTTACCTGTATAACGAGACCGAACTTTCGGACACCGTTATGATTCAAAAAGCCATCGATCATGATGAGGAAACAGCTTCAGAGTTTGAAAACCTTGTAGCAGCCCGGAACCTGATCGACCGGACACTGATGAGCCCTTCGTCGGACAGTTTAGCCACCGTTTTGGCTTATGCTAAACTGACCGCGCCGCTTCAAAGTGTCTGAAAACAGGATGGAGATGATGCCGCTTGTAATATTTTTACAAGCGGCATTCTTATTTATGCCCTGAAGGCGGTATGACCCGAAAAGAAAAATTTGCTTACATCATTCGGTATTTCCGGGAACACCATCCGGATGCGGAAACGGAACTCGTTTATTCCAGTCCTTATGAGTTACTCGTTGCCGTCATTCTCTCTGCCCAATGTACCGACAAGCGGGTGAACATGGTTACACCGGCCTTGTTTGAAGCGTACCCGTCAGCAGAACACATGGCGCTTGCTTCACCGGAAGAAATTTTCAGGTACATCCGGAGCATCAGCTATCCCAATAACAAAGCGAAGCACCTGGCCGGGATGGCCCGAAAACTAATGCAGGATTTCAACGGAAAAGTTCCATCCACTGTTGAAGAACTGGTTCAATTACCCGGTGTAGGCAGGAAAACCGCCAATGTCATTGCTTCTGTGGTTTATAACATGCCGGCCATGGCTGTCGATACACATGTCTTCCGGGTATCGGCACGCCTGGGTTTAACCATGCGAGCGAAAACACCGCTGGCAGCCGAAAAACAATTGGTAAAATTCATACCTGAAGGAGACCTTGCCATCGCCCATCACTGGTTGATTTTACACGGAAGGTACATCTGCACGGCCAGAAATCCAGCTTGTGGAAAATGCGGTTTAATTAATATTTGTTCATATAGAAAAAAGTCAATACATCCGGATTAAAACAATTTCCATTAATCCATATCTGGCTTTCCAACTTCTATGATGTTTTAAAATTACCCCTATAATTAGGGGTATCTTTACCCATATTTTGGCTTTATATACCAAAAAATTAAGTGCTTTCAGCTTTTCCGGCCGGAACTTTTCAGTTAAATAATTTCTGCCATGCAAACAATTTCTACTCTTTTAAAAGAGCAAAAACTCTTTCTGATTTTGCGAAGCAAAACAAGGAAAAACAGGTGCATAACCGTGTTCTTAGCTCTGATCCTGTCTGTGACAACAGCCTTCGGACAGTCGACACAAACCTTTTCATCATCAGGAACCTGGATCGCACCGGCCGGTGTTACCTCCGTACAGGTAGAATGCTGGGGAGGAGGAGGACGTGGCGGCTCCACAGTTTTCAGCGGCAATGAAACCGGTGGTGGTGGTGGTGGTGCCTATGTAAAAAAGAACAGTGTTCCGGTGAATGCCGGTACCAGCTATACGGTCACCGTAGGTGCCGGAAGTTCTTCCAGTGGTGTTGCAGGAGGAGATTCATGGTTCAATACGAACACCACTGTGATGGCCAAGGGGGGCAGTACGGTGAATGACAACGGGACCTCTGGTGCATCCGGTGGCTCAGCAGCATCATCAATCGGTGATATAAAATTCAGCGGAGGAAATGGTGCCGCCGGCAGTAGCGGCAACTATGGCGGTGGAGGCGGCTCTTCGGCCGGCACAGCAGCTGCAGGGACCACTGCAACCAACTCAAACGGAGGAGCCGCTCCTACAGGAGGAGGTAATGGCGGAAACGGGCGAAGCGGATCCAATGGAAACGGCTTACCGGGCAGTGTGCCTGGCGGAGGTGGAGGCGGTGTACGTTCAGGAACGTTAGGATTGCAAACCGGTGGGGCAGGTGCAAACGGCAGGGTGCTCGTTACCTGGACTTGTCCGGTATATGCTCTTACCGGGACGTCTGTTTCCTCTGTGGTTTGCAGTGGAAGCGCTGCCATAATCAATCTTACCGGCAACGCATCCGAACTTCCTGCAGGAACCTATACGATTAGTTATAATTTGTCCGGGGCAAATACTGCCAGCGGCATAACCAGCTCCCTGAATGTTACGGTGGCCGGTAGTGCATCCTTCTCGACCATTGCTTTAACAAATAGCGGTATCACTGACATAACCATAACGAACCTGTCGTCCGGAAGCGGATCGGCTACCTGCAGCAATGCGATTTCCGCTTTCAATACTGCAGTTATATCGGTAAGTGCTGTCAGCGCCGGATCGATCAGTGGTGCACAAACAACCTGTACAGGTGGTGATCCCGCCACCATCAACAATAACATTTTGGGTACTGGAAGTGGCACCATTACGTATTACTGGGAAAGCAGCACTTCAGGTCCAGCAGCAGGTTTTTCTCTGATACCAGGTGCCAATGCGGAATCATACGATCCACCAGGCGGTTTGAGTGTTACAACATGGTTCAGGCGGGTTGCCGTTTCAACCGATGGTTCCACCGTATGTGAGGCTCCATCCACGGCAGTGGCTGTTACCGTGAGCTCAACACAATTGCCGGTGGTTACTGCACAGACAGCTTCTTCGGCGGTTTGCCAGGGATCAACAGTGAATTTAATTGCTTCAACCAATGCAAACTTTTCATCCACAGCAAATCCAAATCTGAATATTCCCGACAACAATTCGACAGGCGTAACATCAACGATTAATGCTACGGGTCTCCCAACCTCCCTTTCCGGCTGGCAGGTAAGAGTTACGGTAAATATCCCTCATGCATGGACCAGCGACCTTGAAATTTATCTGGCCAGGCCTGGCGGCGGTTTTGGTGGCGGAAGCGGATCAAACCAGGTTGGCACCATCGCCGGTCAATCCATTCGACTTTCTAATGACAATGGGGGTAGCGGCGATGGATACAACAACTGCACCTTCCGGGATGATGCCGCATCCAGTGTCACAACCCAATCCGGCAATGTAACGATATCAGGCAACTTCATTCCTGAAGAATTACTATCCACCCTATCCGGAAATCCAAATGGAAACTGGACGCTGCGAGTGACTGACGATGCCGGTGGAGATGTGGGCACATTAACATCATGGACACTTCAGATCATTTATCCGAATGGACTATCATTCTCCTGGAGCAGTTCCCCTTCCGGATTTACCTCTTCTGATCAAAATCCTGTAAGCAATGCGGTTACAACCTCCACCGATTACACGGTAATCATGACCGATGCTTTAAGCGGATGTACACAATCTTCACTGGTGAGTGTAGGGGTTATTCCAAACCCCTCTCCTAAAGTAATCCCGGGGGATACTATCCTTTGCAACGGGTCCAATTACTTTTTACATGTGATCGATACCGGTGCTTACGCCGCTTCCTACCCTGTTGGTACTACCGTGGATTGGGTAAACATTATCAGCAATCAATCTCCGAACGATAGTCTGAACACCAATGGAAACGGTTCTTCATTCCAGGCCAAGGTGACACTCCCCTCTGGGTGTTTTGCATTTTCTCCTGTCCGGACCGTATTGTCAAAAGCTATCGTTCCGAATGAAACGATCACGCACGCCAGTTGCAATCTGAGTAACGGTAAAATAGTAGCCAACATGGTTCTTGGCACTGCTCCCTTCCGTTATGTATGGAAAGCCGGGTTGGTGGTCATCAGAGATACCATTTCATTTTCTGCCTTGGATTCAATTTACGCCCTGGCTTCCGGAAGCTATACACTTGAGATTACGGACAACTACGGACTCAATCTGCCTTCAGAACCCAGTTGCTCCGGCGGTCCCTATGTTTTTGCAGTTAACAACGTGACTCCACCTTCTGTCTCATTAAATCTCACAAACATTTCATGTGCCGGCCAAAATGACGGAAGCATTACGGCAAACCCGGTTCAGGGAACCAGCCCTTACTCTTTCTTATGGAGCAATGGCGCCGTTAGCTCTGCCATCAACGGACTTACTCCCGGCGTTTACACCGTGACTGTTACAGATAACGATGGTTGCACAGCCACCGGACAGGGGACAATCATTGAACCAGGCCTTTTGAATCTCTTATTGACTTATGCGGAGCCATTGTGTACCGGCACCAGCACCGGAGTAGTAACCGTCAGTGTTGGAGGCGGAACCCCGCCCTTCACCTATGAATGGTTTGATCAGTCGCTGCAACCCATAGGAACCAACAATGATAGTCTTTTCAATGTTCCATCAGGAACCTACCACGTCCTGGTGACAGATGCCAATGCCTGCAACACAAATACTTCGATCCTCGTTGAAGACCCTCCTCTGTTAACGGCAACCTGCTCAGCAGTCGATGCCACGTGTTCAGGTGGCAGTGATGGCGCCGGAAGCGTAATTGCCTTTGGTGGCCGCGGCTCATATTCCTTTCTTTGGAGTAACGGTGCGAACACCGCTTCACTTTCTTCCTTGTCAGCGGGCAGTTACACGGTAACCGTAACAGATGGTAACGGTTGTACCGTTCAATGCATCGCAACCGTCAGTGAGCCGGCTCCGGTTGGTGGTATAGTCATTGGAAACGATGTCAACTGCGCCAATGATCAAACCACTGTTATCGTTACCGGTACAGGAGGGACTGCACCTTATTCCGGTGAAGGTTCTTTCGTTGTTGGAGTCGGAACCCATTATTTCCCGATCACGGATGTGAACGGGTGCAGTGGCACAGCTTCCATCACGATAAATAATCTGGACAACCTTGCTCCTGTTATTTCAAATTGTCCGTCTGACATCACGCAATGTGAAAGTATTGTCACATGGAACGCACCGGTTGCAAGTGACAACTGCACACTCATAAGCTTTAGCTCCAACTACACACCTGGAACTGCATTCCCGGTTGGGACGACTCAGGTGGTGTATACGGCAACTGACAATGCAGGCCTGATCAGCAATTGCATCTTCAATGTTACCATCCTACCAACACCTGTATGGTACGAGGACCTCGACCTTGACGGCTTTGGAAACCCTGTGGTATCAATTACCTCATGCAATCAGCCAGGTGGATATATTGCAGACAACTCAGATTGCGATGATACACAATTCCTCTATGCCGATGGCGACCTTGATGGTTTCGGTGCCGGCGCTCCTGTAGCCTGTGGTGTTGCAACCAGCAACGACTGCAACGACAACGATGCCGCCGTCAATCCGGCTGCCGCTGAAGTCTGCAACGGTGTGGACGACGACTGTGACGGTACTGCCGACGACGGTCTTACCTTCCTTGATTATTATTCCGATGACGATTCTGATGGATTTGGTGACGTGCTCCTGGGCAACTTCTGCCAGGCTCCCGCTTCCAGTTCCCTGCCAAATGGCGACTGCGACGATCTCAATGCCGCCGTCAACCCAGCTGCCGCTGAAGTCTGCAACGGGGTGGACGACGACTGTGACGGCACTGCCGATGATGGGCAAACCTTCCTCGATTATTATGTAGACGGTGACGGTGACGGCTTCGGTGACGGCGTGGCCACTTCTTCCTGCAACCCCATTGCCGGTTCCGTAACTGTAAACGGTGACTGCGACGACCTCAATGCCACCGTCAACCCGGCTGCCGCTGAAGTCTGCAACGGGGTGGACGACGACTGTGACGGCACTGCCGATGATGGGCAAACCTTCCTCGATTATTATGTAGACGGTGACGGTGACGGCTTCGGTGCCGGCGTGGCCACTTCTTCCTGCAACCCCATTGCTGGCTCCGTAACTGTCAACGGTGACTGCGACGATCTCAATGCCGCCGTCAACCCGGCTGCCGCTGAAGTCTGCAACGGGGTGGACGATGACTGTGACGGTACTGCCGACGACGGTCTTACCTTCCTTGATTATTATGTAGACGGTGACGGTGACGGCTTCGGTGACGGTGCAGCCACTTCTTCCTGCAACCCCATTGCCGGTTCCGTAACTGTAAACGGTGACTGCAACGACAACAATGCCGCCGTCAACCCGGCTGCCGCTGAAGTCTGCAACGGGGTGGACGATGACTGCGACGGTACTGCCGACGACGGTCTCACCTTCCTTGATTACTATTCCGATGACGATTCTGATGGATTTGGCGACGTGCTCCTGGGCAACTTCTGCCAGGCTCCCGCTTCCAGTTCCCTGCAAAATGGCGACTGTGACGATCTCAATGCCGCGGTCAACCCGACTGCCGCTGAAGTCTGCAACGGGGTGGACGATGATTGCGATGGCGCTATCGACGAAGGACTCATCTTCCTCGATTACTATTCCGATGACGATTCTGATGGTTTTGGTGACGTGCTCCTGGGCAACTTCTGCCAGGCTCCCACTTCCAGTTCCCTGCAAAATGGCGACTGCAACGATCTCAATGCCGCGGTGAACCCGGCTGCCACAGAAGTCTGCAACGGTGTGGACGATGATTGCGATGGCGCTATCGATGACGGTCTCACCTTCCTTGATTACTATTCCGATGACGATTCTGATGGTTTTGGTGACGTGCTCCTGGGCAACTTCTGCCAGGCTCCCGCTTCCAGTTCCCTGCAAAATGGCGACTGCGACGATCTCAATGCCGGCGTCAACCCGGCTGCCGCTGAAGTCTGCAACGGTATGGACGACGACTGTGACGGTACTGCCGATGACGGTCTCACCTTCGTAACCTATTATGCGGACGCCGATGGCGACGGTTTCGGTAACAATGCCGTTTCTCAGTCTACCTGTAACGGTGCTCCGGCGGGATACATACTTAACAATTCAGATTGCGACGACACACAACTGCTCTATGCCGATGGCGACCTCGATGGTTTCGGTGCCGGCGCTCCTGTAGCCTGTGGTGTGGTAACCAGCAACGACTGCAACGACAACGATGCCGCCGTCAACCCGGCTGCCGCTGAAGTCTGCAACGGGGTGGACGACGACTGTGACGGTACTGCCGATGACGGTCTCACCTTCATAACTTACTATGCGGACGCCGATGGCGACGGTTTCGGTAACAATGCCGTTTACCAATCTACCTGCAACGGCGCTCCGGCGGGATACATTCTTGACAATACAGATTGCGACGACACGCAACTCCTCTATGCCGATGGCGACCTCGATGGTTTCGGTGCCGGCGCTCCTGTTGCCTGTGGTGTGACAACCAGCAACGACTGCAACAACAACGATGCCGCCGTCAACCCGGCTGCCACTGAAGTCTGCAACGGGGTGGACGATGACTGCGACGGCGCTATTGACGACGGTCTTACCTTCCTCGATTATTATGTAGACGGTGACGGTGACGGCTTCGGTGCCGGCGTGGCCACTTCTTCCTGCAACCCCATTGCCGGTTCCGTAACTGTCAACGGTGACTGCGACGATCTCAATGCCGCGGTCAACCCGGCTGCCACTGAAGTCTGCAACGGTGTGGACGATGACTGTGACGGTACTGCCGACGACGGTCTTACCTTCATAACCTATTATGCGGACGCCGATTTCGACGGTTTCGGTAACAATGCCGCTTCTCAGTCTACCTGCAACGGCGCTCCGGCGGGCTACATCCTGGACAATACAGATTGCGACGACACACAACTCCTCTATGCCGATGGCGACCTTGATGGTTTCGGTGCCGGCGCTCCTGTAGCCTGTGGTGTGGTAACCAGCAACGACTGCAACGACAACGATGCCGCCGTCAACCCGGCTGCCGCTGAAGTCTGCAACGGTGTGGACGACGATTGCGACGGTACTGCGGACGACGGTCTTACCTTCCTCGATTATTATGTAGACGGTGACGGTGACGGCTTCGGTGCCGGCGTGGCCACTTCTTCCTGCAACCCCATTGCCGGTTCCGTAACTGTAAACGGTGACTGCGACGATCTCAATGCCGCCGTCAACCCGGCTGCCGCTGAAGTCTGCAACGGTGTGGACGACGACTGCGACGGTACTGCCGACGATGGTCTCACCTTCATAACTTACTTTGCGGACGCCGATGGCGACGGTTTCGGTAACAATGCCGTTTCCCAATCTACCTGCAACGGCGCTCCGGCGGGATACATTCTTGACTATTCAGATTGCGACGATACGCAACTCCTCTATGCCGATAGCGACCTCGATGGTTTCGGTGCCGGCGCTCCTGTAGCCTGTGGTGTGGTAACCAGCAACGACTGCAACGACAACGATGCCGCCGTCAACCCGGCTGCCGCTGAAGTCTGCAACGGTGTGGACGACGA
>JAEUTF010000182.1 GCA_016788185.1 Bacteroidia bacterium
TTTAAAGCTTCCATGTGCCTTTCCTTTTGAAGGTCTCTCTTTTGCTGAGAGGATCGGGTCCAGTAACGGTGCCTGGAAAGAAAGTCAAATTGCACCTGATCCCATTCGGTATTTCCATTCAGCCGTTTAAAAGCCACCCACTCCTTGTGCAGGCGGTCACTCACCGTTTTAAAATCATCGCTACCCAGGTGATCCAGGTCGGCATCGCATAGAATACATTCCAGGTGTGTGACCGGCATCTGAGGCACCTTGGTTTTCATGATCAGGCTGCATACCGTATCAATTTCCGTGGGGCTATATCCATGTTGTGGCAGCAATTCCCTGGACATCCTGCACCCCTCTTCTTCGTGATTGTCATAGATGACCATGAAGCCCGTATCGTGCATCCATGCGGCCGTTAAAAGCAGGAGCCGGTCGTGCTCATCCTCCACGCCCTCTTCGTCGGCAATCCGCATAGAAGCCTTCACCACATCCAGGGTATGACCGATGTTGTGGTAATACAAATCAGGCGAGAGTCTGGTGCTCAGCTGCGCTCTTACAAAACTTTCGACGGCGGATACGTCCATAGGCGGGATTACTCTGCTAAAAATAGAGATTACCATACAAGGGGACAATAAAACCGTTAAAAAATTAATTCCCCAAAGTTTCGCTCCCTGCCGCTTCCAGCCTTTTCCGAAAAAAAAGGGATGCCGGCATTCACCCTGCCCGGCATCCCTCTAAAATCAACGATTCATTCAAACTATTCCAGCATCAATCTGGCCGAGGTCAGGTCGCCACCCTTGTTGAGCATTAAAACATACACGCCGGCATCGAAGGTGCTGCAATCCAGATCCACTGTATTGGAGCCTGGCCCGGCGAGGCCTTGCAGGGTCATCACCAGACGACCCGCCGCATCCATCATCCGGAGCTCGTAATGTTCGGGCTGATCCGATTGAAAAACCAGGATGGCTTTCTCCTGCGCAGGGTTCGGGTAGATCTCCATGGAAGCATCAGTACCGGAAACGGCAGCCCGAATGCAACTCACTATGCTGATGCCACCGAGACTTCTTGTGAGTGAAGTTCCGCAGGCATTGGAGGCCGTCACACTGATGGCCTGACCGCCGGCAGGAGTACCCGACCATTGGATAAAAACATCCTTTGTGCCCTGACCCGCACTAATGGTGCCGCCCGGGGTGACCAGCCAGTTATAGGCCAGCGCACCCGCCACCGCAGCCACACTGTATGGAAGATTGGCATTGACACAGACGCTGGGGTAATTGCCGGCGATGGCTCCCGGTAATCCGGGTTGCCCGGTAATGTTCAGACTGCGCAGGGCGCTGTTCCCGCATCCGTTTTGTGCCTGTACCGTGATGCCGGAAGACGTGAAGGTTCCGAAATTAACGATGATCTGATTCGTCCCCTGTCCGTTCACGATGGTTCCGGAGCCCACATTCCAGCTGTAAGTACTTACTCCCACAACCGGTGAAACAGCATACATCATACCGGAGGTATTGCACAAGCCGTTTTTCTGTCCGCTGACCGGCCCGGGTGCTGACGGATATCTTATAACGATTGACTTCAGACGTTGCGCACCGTTGCCGCATGCGTTGGAAGCAAACACTCCGATACTTCCCCCTGCATAGCCTGCCTGCACATCCACTGAAATGATATTGCTGCCATTGCCTGCCGTGATCACCATGCCTGCCGGAACGCTCCAGGTATAGGAACTTGCCCGGTTGACCGGCGCTACAGAATAAACGGCGCTCTCACCCGGACATAATTTTGAAGGACCTGAAACGGAACCGGGACGCGCAGGGACGGTATAATGGATCGAGACTTGGAGGGACGAAGCGGTGCCTGCTCCGCAGGTATTAACCGGAATCACGGCGATTGATCCGTTGATTCCATTGTGCACCGCGGCATTGGTCCAGGATACATTCAGCTGCGGAGTACCCTGTCCGCCGGCGATGTTCATGCCCGGAGGTACGGACCAGGTATAGCCGGTAGCACCGGAAACGGGATCGATAGAGAAAACAGCAGTTCCGGCTCCAAGAGGCACACATTGTACGGCGGGGCCGAAAACGGGGCCGGCCACCAAACCGTTTTCATCCGTGAAGCCGTCACAATCATCATCCACTCCATTGCCGCATACTTCAGCCGCTGAGGGATTCACGGAAGCATCCGCATCGTTGCAGTCATCGTTGTTCGGTGAATACCCGGCCGGTACGTTGTAGGAATTGTAATACAGGAGCGTAGGATCGCCAAAGCCATCGGCATCGGCATCTCCATAAATTTTATAATCCGCATGGCAACTCAGGCTGAAATAGGGATTGGTTGTTGAAGAGGTGCCATAACCCGGAACGAGCATCAGCAGATAGCTCTGACCCTGGACGAGGTCATAGGGCATGGTGAAGCTGGAAGAGGAGGTTCCTCCCACGCACTGCCAGCCGGTCTCACTGCATCCGCCCTGACTGCTCTTGATGTACACCTGCTGCGAAACCGGGTAATTCATGCTGAACTGCGGTTTGCCGTCTTCTGCGGCCGTGAATTCAAACACACTGGCTTTCCCATTGGGATAACCGTTATAATCGCAGGCCGGCAGAAAGAGATTGCCGAAGCCGGGGGGTGAAACATAGGATACCTGTTCACCGCAGTTTATGGCTGTGATCTGGGCGCAGGGATCATAGATCTCCGGACATCGCATTTCAAAAGTGGCGGAAGCGCCAATGGTATCCACGGCATCCACCATGATCAGGTAAGACTGGCCCGCCTGTAATTGAAATGGCATCACCAACTCCTGGGGGTAGTTGGGGAAGGTCCCGCCCGCAATGCCCGCACATTCCCAGGTACCGGAAGCACATCCGCCACTTTCGCTTTTCACGGCAAAGGAATACATCCCCGTTCCGCCCAGCGAATTCAGCACATAACGGCCGGTAGTAGCCGCCGTAAAGCGAAAAACCTTTTCCGTGCCGGCAGGTCCGCCGATGTTGATTCCGTAATAATTGAGCGAAGGGCAGGTGCTGTACCTTCCCAATCCGGCCGGAAGTACCGCATTGGTGGAAATCCCACATCCTGTAATGTCCGGAATGAAGGTACAGGGGTCTGTGGTGGCATCAGGACAAATAATGCGGAACGATTGCGTCAGCACATCCGATGCCGAAAATTTATCGGCCAGTAAATAATACGTTGTTCCGGCCACGAGCGGAACCGGAATCAGCACCGTGTGCGGATAATTGAGGTCGGAGACAAAGGTCCATCCGGAACCGTTACATCCGCCCCCCGCTTCCTTGATTGAATAAAAAACGGAAGCTCCGGCGGTGGCGATGCATTCCAGCAAATGCGTACCACTCACGGCGGCCGTGAACACGAACAACTGCTCCCTGCCTTCTCCGCTATAGTAATTATTGTATCCCGGGGTGGCATACTTTCCGGGTCCATCGGGGATGGAATACGATACCTGGTTTCCGCAGGTGATGGGAAGAACGGACAGACAAGGATCGGGAGCGACGGTGCAGTTGATTGTGAAATCGACGGCGGTGCCGTAGGACACTTCAGTGGCCTCCAGCATCAGGTAATAAGCGGTGCCGGCGTTCAGTTCAGGAGTGATGAAGGAGGGCGGGTAACCACTGCTGCTGAGGCAGGACCAGGTACCCGACTGACAGCCTCCTCCGGCTTCTTTGATTTTAAAAACATAGCCGTAGGGCGGAAAACCCGCGATGGCGATGCTGTGCATGCCGCTTGCCGATGGAGTAAAGCTATAGATGAGCTCTCTTCCCATCGAAGGCATCCATCCGCAGAGGGGATTGAGGAAAGCGCCAAAGCCGGGCGGTACCACCGCATTCACCGTATTTCCGCAGCTGACTGGTACAATGTTGCTGCAGGGATCCCAGGATTGCGGACAATCTATGCTTACCTCGAGTGAGCAACCGCTAAAGCCCGGTACATCCGCCCGCACAAAGTAGGTATGACCGGCCTCTACCGCGAACCCATCACCGCTCCAGGTACCCCCGTAATACGAATACATGATTCCGGCACACGACCAGTCGTCGCCACTGCATCCCAGAGCAACATCCTTGTAAAACCATTGTACCGAACCGCTGCCGCCGGTTACGTTGATGCGCGTATATCCCGTGGTGGCGGGTGAAAAAGAATAGATGTGCTCCTTGCCCGGCGCCCCGGCATTGGAATATACGTCGCAGGTGTAGTACTGCCGTTCACCCGGGCCGGCGGCAATGGTCATGGTGCTTACGGTACCGCAAGTCAGCGGTGTGACCGCCGCACAAGGATTGAAATTTTCGCCGCAGGAAACGGAAAACTCCTGGGTGGTTGGTGTATTCGCGTAAACATCCATCATTAAATAATAGGAAACACCGCCGGTCAGTTCGCCCAGCATCATGGTGACGGGGGCACCATAGGCATTGCCAATCACCGTCCAGCCGTAGCGGTTACACAAGGCGGAAGCGGGTTTCAGCAGGTAGGCCGCCGGGGCGGTGGCGGCGGTGACGTTGAGCACATAGTGCCCGGAGACCGGTGCCACAAAGGAATAAATCACTTCTTTGCCATCGGTCAACTGGCCCATGTTGGGATAATAATCCCATTCCCCGGCACCTGCGGTAAGGCTGGCCGTTACATTGGTCGCACAGGAGATGGACTGAAGGGTTCCGCAGGCATTGTATTGTGTGATGAAGGCAAAGGGGCCCAGATTCTGACTGTAAGCGCCCGCGCCGCAATCGCGGCGTATGTACACCTCATAGCCCGTTCCGGCCAGCAGCCCGGTCATCTGGGCCGATGAGGCGGAGGAAAGAACTATGCTTCCCGCACCTGCTGAAGCGCCGGTACCGGGCAAAAATCCCGGCAGGCCGTATTCAACGATAAAGGAACCGCTGCCGGTCCAGTTGGCGGTGGCGGAGAATTTTCCGATAGCGGAAAAAGTACAGGAAGAAACCGACGGACAGGCCGGGGGAGGACCTACCTGAAGGGTGTAGTCGTGCGTTTCACCGAGGTAATACAAGGTACAGGAGGAGGTGGCATCCAGCGGCTGATAATAACTTACCAGCCTGACACGCATCCGGTGACTTCCCGTGGGAGCAGTCAGCGGAATGGTCATGATGCCGCTTGCTTCACCGCCCGTGGCCGAGGCGAACACAAACTCACCGGCATCATCGAACGTGAAATTATCATTGTAATCGATCCAGATACCGAGATAATTGCCAGAGGTGTAAGTGGTAAGGGTGGTCATGCTGAACACGTAGGACTCACCTTGTCCCACGTTACAGATCATCGAAGTGTAGTCGGCGGCATCATAGCCTGAACATCCGCTGCCGGTATGCTGAAGGTTGGCCATTCTAAAGCCGTCGATCGCGGTTCCATACAGGCAGTTTCCGGAATTGTCGTACAATGCGCTGCTGCAATACGTTTGTGCAGCCGTCTTTAAAGAAACCGATGAAAAGGCAAGCACGATGAGTACCGGCCATTTCCATTTCGTAAACAGTGTGGTTAGGATTGTTTTCATGGTGATATGGTTAAAAAACTTAAAATCAGGAAGGACAATACCCTGTAAAGTATAGCAAATAATTCAAAAATCGCTATGACGAATGTCATGCTTCCGGCAGTATGCACCAGTCGCTGGTAAAAACGTTTACGCCCAAACCTAAAAGACGGGTACGAGGTTGGAAAAATGGACCTTTAACCCTCGCCGGATCCGGATGGCCGGACCGTCGAAGCCAGCAAAGCGCCCATCAGCGCCCCATACAAGGTGCTGTTCAGGGGGTCGGCCGTGATGGCACAGGTACCGGAGGCGCAGCCTACAAAATAATAATAAAAGTACCCCGCTACCGCGCCCAGCAGGGCACCGCCCAGTTCCCATTTTAATTTCATCAGCGTATGGATCATCCTATTCAGAATTTATAGTCGACCATGACATTCCAGTTCAGCATGTTCACCTTGTTAAAGACATAGCGGTATTCCCCGTACGTTTCGCCCATTTCCCCTTTGTACACCATCAGGAATTGCAGCGCCATCCCTTTGAGGTAACCGGAGAAGGCATAGCGCACTTCCGCATTCAGTTGCCGGTAGGCCGGCATTCCGTATTTGTTTCTTTTCGCGTCCTTCACATCCGGGAGGTAAAAGTGGCCGTAGCTGAGGGAGGGTTTCAGTCTTCCGTTCAGCAAGGAAGCGCCGGCGCTAACATTAACGGCATGCACATCCGCAAATCCTTCGTTTCTTTCTCTCGGCATAAAGGTATAAAAGGGCTCACGTCCCCATTCGCGCGGCATCAGGAAGCGCCCGTCGTCAAGGATGCGCGTATAGTTGAAGGTAAATTCAAATTTCCGGATGCCGGCCCCCGCCCTGCCGCTGAACACCTGCGCCCGGCTTCCCTTGCGTATGTAGGCTTTTGCAGGGTCCGGATTTCCTCCGTCGTTCAGGGCATCCTGCCGCACAACCATCAGGCCGCTGATCAGATGGACGTCCGGTGAAACAGGGACTTTCCAGTCGCTGCGAAACAGGGCGGTATTGAAGACATTTTCGGCATACTGCTCCCAGAACTGAAACTGAACGTTCTTCGCAGGCGACCAGGACAGCCCCAGGAGTCCCACTCCTTCCGAACGTATATGGCCCGCATAGGATGATTTTACTCCCGTTTCGCTGACCCCCGAAGGGTAGACCCCGTATGATTTTTCAACCTCGTACCAGGCCACGGTCGATCGCGGCGATATTTTCCAGATCCAGCCCGCTTCCACGCGCAGCTTTCTGATCTCGTTCATCTCCATCCACACGCCTTCCTCGATGGTTCCCCGCATGCGGCCATCCTGCCGGTTGATGAA
>JAEUTF010000257.1 GCA_016788185.1 Bacteroidia bacterium
TATCAAAGTACTTCAAACCGATGGAAGCCACACTGGCAAACCAGAGCAGGAGGCCGTAGCGGATCAGGACCATGAATTTCTGCGCTCTGAAAAAAGGCCAGTCGATTTTAAAACCCGGACGATCAAAATAAAAAATGTAGAGCAGCAATCCGATCAATTGCAGGGCGTAGATGCCGGTGAAAGCGGCAATAAACTGATCCAGGTTCAGCCATTTCAGGTAATAGCCGCTCACCACGACGATGGTCAGCAGGCGAACCACGATGTCGTTGAGATAGGTGGGAATGGTGCTCTTGTAATTCGACGAACAGTAAATACTCAGCACCGAAATGAAGGAAACAAAAAATGTAAGCGGGAACACATAATAAAAGAACTCGTTGAAAAGCGGAGATTCGGCGGCATACCGCGACATGATCAGGTTGCGGAAGAGCAGGAGGCCGGCGGCGGCGAGGAGAAAGCCCAGGAGCGGGAACAGCAGCATGAAGCCCAGGTACCCGTGGTGCCTTTTATCCGTGTTTTTAAAGAGCGGAAAAAAGCGGGTGGTGGCATTGCCGATGCCCAATGGAACGAACATGGCGATCAGCAGGGCCACCGAGTAAAGTACGCGGGTCAGACCGAGTTCCTCCTTACTCAGGAAATTCGGCTGAATGACAATCAGGTTCACAAAGCCGATCGCAAAACCGATGTAGGTAGCGATGGTGTTTTTTATGCCCTGCCTTTTGATGACGCCCATTTGCCGTGTATTAGGTCATCCACTTTTTATACCACTGCAGAAATACAAAAACGAACCATAAGCGCTCAAAATCTCCGAGCCGGCCTTCCAGGTAATCCCGCTTCAAGTCCAGCACAACAGCGGTATTTAAGCAATCCTGCCGTTTCAACAGCTCCTCCCCCATCACCTCCTCAAACAGATCCCGTAGTTCATGTTTCAGCCAATCTTTCACGGGCACACCAAATCCCATTTTCGGCCGATCCATCATTTCACGAGGTACATATTGGTGTACGATGTCTTTCAGGATTCTCTTGGATACACCATCCTTAAGTTTATAGTCGGAGGGCATGGCGGCCACCCATTCCACGAGGCGGTGGTCCAGAAAAGGCTCACGGCCTTCCAAACTGGCCGACATGGTTGACCGGTCCACTTTCTGAAGGATATCGTCCACCAGGTAACTCTTGTACTCTACCGCCAGGATTTTATTCAGGGGTTCCACGGCATCTTTCAATTCAGGGTCCGTATCAAAAACCAATTTTAAAAAGCCGGCATCGCCTTTTACGATTCTTTTAATTTCCTTTTCGGTGAAGGTCTGATTGATGAGATGAAAGCCCTGTAGTACACCCTCTGATTTCAGGAGTAATCTCAACTTCTCCAGGCGATCGGGCTTTGCGATGGCTGGATGAAAAACTTTCGTAAACTCCAGGCCCAGTGCCGCGGTGTTCCTGAGCATAGAAGGAATACGGTTCAGTCTGGCAAGATACCCGCAGGCTTTCCTGTGGCGGGGATACCCGGCGAACAATTCATCGCCAGCGTCTGCTGACAAGGCTACGGTCACATGCTTGCGGGCGATCCTGCTGACCAGGGTGGTTGGAATAGCCGATGAATCACCGAATGGCTCATCGAAAATCCAGGGTAAATCAGGCAGGATGTCCATGGCCTCACGGATGGTGCAGGTGAATTCATGATGATTGGTACCCAGATGCGCGGCCACTTCCCTGGCATAGCCACTTTCATCG
>JAEUTF010000018.1 GCA_016788185.1 Bacteroidia bacterium
ACGCTGGGAACGGGTAAAAGTGGCCTATGATGCCCTCGTGCACGGCAAGGGAGATTTGCGGCGCGACTGGAAGGAAGGTGTCCTGGCCTCGTATGCCGCCGGGGTGACCGATGAATTCATCCGGCCCATTGTGCTCAGCAACGAAGCGGGCCAGGCCATTGGAAACATCCGCGACGGCGACGTGGTGATCTGTTTCAATTTCCGCACCGACCGCTGCAGGGAAATCACACAGGTCCTCAGCCAGGAAGATATGCCCGAAGCCGGTATGAAAAAGCTGGCGCTGCATTACGTTACCATGACCCGTTATGACGATCGCTTCAAAGGGGTGAAGGTGATTTATGAGAAGGACAACCTGCGGATGACGATGGGAGAAGTGCTCGAAAAGAACAACAAAACACAAATCCGTATTGCCGAAACCGAGAAATACCCGCACGTCACATTTTTCTTCAGCGGCGGCCGTGAGGAAGCCTTTCGCGGAGAGACCCGCATCATGATTCCCTCACCCAAGGTTGCCACCTACGACCTGCAGCCCGAAATGAGCGCCCTGGGCGTAAAGGATGCCATTGTAGCCGAATTGAAGAAGGGCGAAGTGGATTTTGTTTGCCTGAATTTTGCCAATGCCGATATGGTGGGCCACACCGGGGTCTTCAGCGCCGCGGTGAAAGCCGTGGAAGCCGTGGACCAGTGCCTGCGCGAAGTGGTGGAAAGCGGCCTGGAGAAGGACTATTCTTTTCTGATCATTGCCGACCATGGCAATGCCGATATGATGATCAATCCGGATGGAAGCCCGAACACGGCACATACTACCAACCCGGTACCCTGCGTTTTGGTTACTAAAGACAAAAGCATAAAACTTCAACACGGAAGGCTCGCCGATGTAGCCCCTACCCTTCTCCATCTGATGCACCTTACAGTTCCCGAAGAAATGACCGGTAAAAACCTGCTGACCCACATCCCATCCAAGGAGGCCATCGGATCATGAAAAAGAATCTGCTTCTCCTCTCGTTTCTGACCCTGGTTTCCCTGCAAGGATTTACACAATCGCGCTGGGGGATCTTTGCCGGTGGTGGCACCACCTGGTACTACGGTGACATGAACGACCGCCTGCTCACGCACCGTAAACTTTTTTCGTATTACTGGAAGGCCGGCGTATTGTACCGGGCCAGCCAGCATTTTTACATCAGCGGATCATTCGCCGCCGGTAAAGTGGTGGGTGCCGACTCCCTCGCCATCCAGGATTTCAACAACCGGCGCGACCTGCACTTCAGAAATGATATCTGGCAGGCCTCCCTGCAGGCCGAATACCGGATACTCGGTTACAAAAACGGCAATACCCGCCGCGTGACACCCTATCTCATCGGCGGCATCAGCTATTACCACTTCAATCCCATCGCCATTCTCAACGACCAGGAAATTGAATTACAGCCCCTGGGTACCGAAGGGCAGTACATCGACGGTGACGGCAACGAAGCCCCCTATGACCTCTACGGTTTTAACATACCCCTCGGGATCGGTGTTGAATTTAAACTATCGCGGGCCTTTGCCGCCCGGCTTGAACTGGTCAATCATTTTCTGCTTACGGATTATTTTGACGACCTCAGCAGCGACTATGCCGACTCTTTAAAACTGTCGGCCACCCCCAACGGCGCGTTGGCCGTGGCCATGGCCAGCAACCTGGCCACCGGCTATCCGAGAGAAGGCTTTGGACGGGGAGATCCCAACGACAAAGACACCTACGTCTTTCTTGGCCTTTCGCTGCTCTACACGCCGGTATTCGGCGACAACGATGGCAAAGGCGGCGGCGGGAACAAGTCATCCGGTTACAAAGGCGGAAGAAAGAAAAAGAAGAAGGCAAATTGCCCGGCATTCGATTAATCGCTGCCACATTCGTTAAATTTGCGCCCTGAACCGTGATGCAGCGTTGGAATTAAGCAGTGTTTTACAGAAGTACAGGGATCAGCCGCAGCTGCAACGGCTCGGCGCCTTATTGCTTAGCCGGCAAAGTTCACGCATCTGCCTGCGGGGCCTCAGCGGCTCTTCCGATGCCCTGATGCTCGCCGCTCTCCTCAGCGAACATCCTCAGCCGGCCCTCTTCCTGCTCGGCGACCGTGAAGAGGCGGCGTATTTCCAGAACGACCTGGAGAACATCCTCGGGCATGACAAAGCCCTGCTCTATCCCTCCTCCTACAAGAAATCCTATCAGCTGGAACAGCCGGACAACAACCTGGTTTTACAGCGGGCGGAGGTATTGACACGCATCAACAAAAGCCGGCATCAGTTCATCGTGGTCACGTATCCGGAGGCCGTACACGAGCGGGTCATCACCAAAAAGACCCTCGAACGGAACACCATGGAGATAAGGACCGGAGAAAAATTCAGTTTTGATTTTCTCATGGAGTTTTTACAGGAGAACGCCTTTGAACGCTGCGACTTTGTTTTTGAGCCCGGTCAGTTTTCAATCCGCGGCGGAATCATGGATATTTACTCCTTCGCCCATGAGCTGCCCTACCGGATCGAACTGTACAATGATAAAATCGAGTCCATCCGCAGCTTTGATCCCTCCACCCAGCTGAGCGAGCAGAACATGGGCTTTGTGACCATCATCCCCAACATCCAGACGGGGCTGGTGAAAGAAGAACACGAATCCTTTTTTGATTTTCTTCCGCAGGACACCGTGGTGTACGTGAAAGACCTCGCCTATGCGCTCAACGCCATTGAATCCTCGCTCGAAAAGGTAGCGGAACGCTACGGCGAGGAAGTGCACATCGCCGATGAACAAAGTCTTCGTACGGTGAAGGACCTTTTCGACAGCGCCGCCACGTTCAGGGAGAAAATGGAGCCCCACGTGCTGGTGGAATTCGGCAGCAAACAGGTGTATGAAAATTCCGAAACCATTACGTTCCGGACCAGGCCACAGCCACACTTCAACAAAAATTTCAACCTGCTGCTGGAAGATCTGTACGCGCACCAACAGCAGGGCTATACCAACCTTTTGTTCTCCGAATCGGCCAAACAATCGGAAAGGCTCTATTCCATCTTCGAGGACATCCCGCGACCCGAGGCCTACAAGGGCCGGGAATTAAAATTCCATTCCCTGCTGCATGCCCTGCACCAGGGTTTCATCGACGAGGAGCTCAAGCTCACCTGCTATACCGATCACCAGGTGTTCGACCGGTACCACCGGTTCCGCCTCAAGAAAAACTACAGCAAGAGCGAAGCCATCACCCTGAAAGAGCTGTACAGCCTCAAGCCCGGCGATTTCATCACCCATATCGATCACGGGGTGGGCCGCTTTGCCGGTTTAGAGACCCTCGACGTAAACGGCAAGCCGCAGGAAGCTATACGGCTGGTGTACAAAGACAATGACATCCTGTACATCAGTATACACTCGCTGCACCGCATCGCCCGGTACACCAGCAAGGACGGCACCGCGCCCTCGCTCAACAAACTGGGAAGTTCTGCCTGGTCGACGCTGAAACAAAAGACCAAGAAGAAGGTCAAGGACATTGCCAAAGATCTCATTGCCCTTTACGCGAAGCGCCGTGCCCAGCAGGGCTTTGCTTTCAGCAAGGATTCCTACCTGCAAACGGAGCTGGAGGCTTCCTTCATGTACGAAGACACTCCGGATCAGCTCAAGTCGACCCGGGATGTGAAAAAGGACATGGAAAAGGATTTTCCGATGGACCGCCTGATCTGCGGAGACGTGGGCTTTGGGAAAACGGAGATCGCCATCCGCGCCGCGTTCAAAGCGGTTTGCGACGGCAAACAGGTGGCGGTGCTGGTCCCCACCACCATCCTCGCCCTGCAGCATTACCGCACCTTCTCGGAGCGGCTCAAAGAGTTTCCCTGCACCATTGATTACCTGAACCGCTTTAAAAGCACGGCGCAGCAATCGGAAACACTGAAAAAGCTGGAGCAGGGAAAAATTGACATCATCATCGGCACACACCGCATTCTCAGCAAGGACATCCGCTTCAAAGACCTCGGACTGATGATCATTGACGAAGAACAGAAGTTCGGGGTAGCGGCCAAGGAAAAGCTGAAATCACTCCGCGTCAATGTAGATACCCTCACCCTCACGGCCACGCCCATACCCCGAACGCTGCAGTTTTCGCTCATGGGCGCGCGCGATCTCAGCGTGATCAACACGCCTCCCCCGAACCGGCACCCGGTCACCACCGAGGTGCATGTATTCAACGATCAGCTGATCCGCGACGCCATCCAGTACGAGGTGTCGCGCGGGGGCCAGGTATTCTTTGTACACAACCGTGTTCAGGACATCCACGACATCGCCGCCATGATACAGAAGCTCTGCCCCGATGTAAAAATTGTGATCGGGCACGGGCAGATGGACGGTGATAAACTGGAAGAAGTGCTCATCCGTTTCATTGAAGGGGATGCCGATGTACTCATCGCCACCACCATCATTGAGTCGGGGCTCGACATCAGCAATGCCAATACGATGATCATCAACAATGCCCACTATTTCGGACTCAGCGACCTGCACCAGATGCGCGGACGGGTGGGACGTTCCAATAAAAAAGCCTTTTGCTACCTGCTGGCACCACCGATGACGGTGCTGACTCCGGAGGCCCGTCAGCGGCTGAAGGCCATCGAAGAACATGCGGAGCTGGGCAGCGGTTTTCACGTGGCCATGCGCGACCTGGACATCCGCGGCGCCGGGAATCTGCTGGGCGGAGAGCAGAGCGGATTCATTTCGGAAATTGGCTTTGAGATGTACCACAAAATTCTGGACGAAGCCATCCAGGAACTCAAGGAAAGCGATTTCAAAGACCTTTTCCCGGCCGAAGAACAAACCACGTATGTGCGTGACTGCCAGATCGACACGGACCTGGAGATGCGTATTCCGGATGACTACATCATGAACATCGCCGAACGCCTGAGCCTGTACAAGGAACTCGACGATATTGCCAGCGAAGAAAAGCTGGTTGCTTTTGGCGAGCAGCTGAGAGACCGCTTCGGCCCTGTTCCGGCACAGGTGTATGAACTGATGCACACCATACGCCTGCGCTGGAAAGCACGACAGCTGGGCTTTGAAAAAATTGTATTGAAGAACCGTACCCTGAAAGCCTATTTCATCTCCAACCAGCAATCGGCCTATTTTCAAAGTCCGCTTTTCGCCTCCATCCTGAAATTTGTACAGCTGCATCCCAGGGCCTGCAAGATGAAGGAGGAAAAAGGAAAACTCAGCCTGACGCTCACCAACATCGACAGTGTGCAGGAGGCGGATCGTCTGCTGGCCCGCATGATGATGAAAGACCTGGTGGCCTGATTTTTTTACACGATCGTGGCACAGTCAGGGCTTCCTGAACCGTTCAGTTTTTAAGATCCTTTGTGCCGGCCCCTCCTTCCCGGCCGGTCATTCACCTTTCCGGAGTATGGCCGCTTACCTGCGTAGCAGGGCTCCGGCAAGGACCTGCGTTCGGTGGGGATCTTTAGCGGCATTCGCCCCTGATCCGCTGCCGTTAGCCAAAAAGAGCAGGCCAAGGGGCTTTAGCGGCAGGAACTTTGAACTGTACTCAATAAAAAAAGACATGAAAACGATCTCCATCATCATTGTAGCGCTGGGCATCATCTGTGTGATCTGGCAGCAGTATCTGGAAATGAAAGCCAAAAAGAGCAATTCCTGAATGGCAGAGAAACAGCGCTCCACCGCGCTTTTACGGCGGATGTTGCATGCAGCAGCGGCCGGTAAAAAATAATTCAGGAATGTTTTTTATCCCCATATAGGGGCCGATCCGTCAGAGCGTGTATCTTTGCGCGCTCATGAAAAAACAAAATTTAGCCAGGACAGTCGGTACAGATTGGTCCAAAGTGGTCAAAATCAAAAAAAGTCAGCTCCCGAAAGCCGGTAACGGATTGTTTACGTTGAAAGAATTTAAACGGGGCGATATTGTTTGCGAATACGAAGGGGAAATCGTTCCCTGGTCGGAGTGTGAGAAAAGAGCGGAAAAAGGCCACGAAGGCTATGTTTTCTTTTTTTCCAGGAACCGCTGTGTGGACGCTTACTATACACCCTGGGCTTTTGGCCGCTACGCCAACGATGCCAGAGGAATCGGCAGGGTGGCCGGATTAACCAACAATGCACAATACGAAGTAAAAATCAGGAACGGCGAGAAAAGGGTCTTCATCGTGGCGACACGCACGATACCAGCAGGGTCCGAGGTGTTTGTACATTATGGCGATGATTACTGGCGTTACCTTGAAAAAACACGTCACCTTTTTCTTGCACAGGAAAGAGAGAAGCGCCGTGCCTACGAACTGCGTAAAAAGCAAAAAAGCCTGAATGGCCGCCCGAAAGCCGGCGTGGCAGCCAGGCAAAAAAAGAAGGTCGGCGCCGCCACCTCCTGATTCAACAGCCCTTTGTTAAAATTTCTTTTTGTGATTTAACATTCAGTTCACAGGCGTAGCTGAATTTTGTACCATCAGATTTGAAGATTATGATGAACGTATCGATCGCGATTGTATGCATTACTTTTGCCCTGGTGATTTACAGCCAGGTTACGGAAAGTTTTTTCAGCCGGAAGAAAAATCCCTGAGAAAAGCTCAGCACACTTTTCTTCCGCGGCGGATGCGGAGCATTTCGTAGTCACTGCTCCGCAACGATTTTAAGCGGTATGCCGGCTGGACCCGACGCCTCCCCACTTTCGGGGATTTCTGCTTTTCCGGAGCTTTTGGCACAGGCCTTGTCTTCCCGTTTTAAAACAAATAACATCCAGGAGGAAAAGCACATGAAAAACCTGATCTCTACACTCGTCGTCAGCACCTTGTTTGCTGTCAGTGTCAACGCGGATCACAGGCTGTCGGATCTCCGCCTCCGTACCTACGACAAACGGCCTGTATCGGTAAGTCTCAACGAACGCCTCTACCAATCAGCAGGCAACGCCCTCCTGATCGAAGCCATCCAGCCGGGTCGCCATCATCTTAAAGTCTGGACCTTCCGGCACCATCCCCACCATTACATGGGCGAACGGGTACTCCTTTACAATGGAATTATTGATGTACCGGCTTCCTCGGAAGTGAGGGCCATGATCACCCGCGACCGCAGGCTGCGTATCAACGAGATCATTCCCCTGTTCGCGCCGGCGCCATTCGATCCGTATTACGGCCCCTACCCTGTTCCGGCCCCTGTTCCGGCTCCCGGACCTTGGGGAACACTGCCGCTGTGCATGCAGGATGCTGAATTCGATGCCCTGCTGTCCACCCTTCAGCAGCAGGGATTTGAAAGTACCCGCATGACCATTGCCCGTCAGGCCATCCGCCAGCACGGCGCCGTCAGCACCGCCCAGGTAGCGGACCTGATGAACCTGATGAGCTTTGAATCCAGCCGCCTCGAACTCGCCAAATTCGCCTATGCCTACTGCATCGACCCCGGCCGGTACTTTCAGTTGTACAACGAATTCAGCTTCGACAGCAGCGTACAGGAATTGAGCGCCTACATCGACCGGCATTCCTGAAACAAAACGGAACGCTGCTTCAAAAAAGATTGGCACGAATATTGAAAAGACCAGTTCATCGTTCCTGCACATCGTCTTTGCCCCGTAAGGCATTGCCTGAAATAAGCTCCCGGCCCGTAAGCCGGGGAATTAAAAAAAAGAAGCTGATCCCGTAAGATCAGCGCATGCAAGAAGGCGGATCCCGTAAGATCCTCCAAAGAGTAAAAGACCCCGTAAGGTCTCTTTCAAAACAGCCCCTCCCCCGGGGATTGATTCAGAGCAGCAGCCCTTATCCCGTAAGATAAGGTCCTATACCTCCGATCCCGTAAGACCGGAATTTTGAAAAGAAGAGTCCTGTATTCAGGATGTTTAATATCCCGGTCCCGTAAGACCGGGATTTTTATTTTCAGACGCCGGCAGCAGGAATAAAAAACACAGGATATGCCGATGAGCCGTAAAGGGTTGCCGGTCGCCTGCCCGGGTCCTTTCTGAGAAAATTTTCTGTTCCCGTATCCGCCCTTTCGTTTGAAAAAATTTCAACCTGCTGAGAAACAAGTTGTTTTTTATGCTGCAGGCCCGGTAAGCGCATGAAAAAAATCATCTCCCGGAAAGCGGGAAAAGCCGTATTTTTGCACCTTCGTAAAGAGAATTATCATGGCTGATCAACAACAAGAGGTCCTTGACCGCGTGATTATCAAATTTGCCGGCGACTCCGGCGATGGTATGCAGCTCACCGGTACACAATTCACCAATACAGCGGCATTACTGGGCAATGACCTGAGTACTTTCCCCGATTTCCCCGCAGAGATCCGCGCCCCGCAGGGTACCATTCCCGGGGTTTCCGGATACCAGCTGCACTTCGGTTCCGTCAACATCTTCACGCCCGGCGATGCCTGTGATGTGCTGGTTGCCATGAACGCCGCGGCGCTCAAGGCCAACCTGCGCCACCTCCGCAAGGGCGGAACGATCATCGCCAATACCGACGGTTTCGATCCCAAGAACCTTCGCCTCGCCAATTACCCCGACGGCATCAATCCGCTGCAGGACGGTTCGCTCGAAGGATTCCGCCTGATCACCATTGACGTCACCAAAATGACGCGTGCAGCGCTGACGGAATCCGGCCTGGGCATCAAGGAAATCGACCGTGCGAAGAACATGTTCGTGCTCGGCTTTTTGTACTGGATGTACAACCGCGAGATGGTGCACACCGAAAACTTCCTGAAAGAGAAATTCACCAAAAAGCCCGATGTGCTGGATGCCAACCTGAAGGTACTGCGGGCCGGCTACAATTTCGGAGATACCAGCGAGACCTTCACCACCCGCTACACCGTACATCCGGCGCCGATGCCTCCGGGCACTTACCGGAACATCATGGGCAACCAGGCCACGGCGCTGGGCCTGATCGCCGCTTCGCAGAAATGCGGACTGGAGTTGTTCCTGGGTTCCTACCCCATCACCCCGGCATCCGACATTTTGCACGACCTTTCGAAGTACAAAAATTTCGGCGTTCATACCTACCAGGCGGAAGATGAAATTGCGGCTATCTGTGCCGTTATAGGCGCGGCCTTCGGCGGCAAGCTGGCGGTCACCACCTCTTCGGGTCCCGGCATCGCCCTGAAGGGCGAAGCCATGGGTCTCGGCATCATGCTTGAGCTGCCCATGGTCATCATCAACGTGCAACGCGGCGGTCCCTCCACGGGTCTGCCTACCAAGACCGAGCAGAGCGACCTGTTCCAGGCCATGTACGGCCGGAACGGAGAAGCGCCGATGCCCGTCATCGCCGCCAAGTCGCCGGCCGATTGTTTTGAAACAGTTTTCGAAGCCTGCCGAATCGCCATCGAATCGATGACCCCCGTGATGTTCCTCAGCGACGGGTACATCGCCAACGGATCAGAACCCTGGCGCTTCCCGCAGGCGGCGGACCTCCAGCCTTTCAAAGGAAATTTTGTGAGCGCGAAAGACGGCGAGAAATTCCTTCCCTACAAACGCGACGAAAGGCTGTCACGTCCATGGGCCATACCGGGTACCAAGGACCTGGAGCACCGCATCGGAGGACTCGAAAAACAACACGAAACCGGCAACATCAGCTACGATCCGGAAAACCATGAATTCATGGTACGGATGCGCGAAGCGAAGGTGGCCAAAATTGCCGACCACATTCCGCTGCAGACCATCGACAACGGAAACGAGAAAGGCAAACTGCTGGTGATCGGCTGGGGCTCCACCTACGGCGCCATCAAGGCGGCCGTGAAAGATGCGCGTGCCAAAGGCTACGATGTGAGCCATGCGCAACTCCGCCACCTCAATCCCTTCCCGAAAAATCTCGGCGAAATCCTTTACAACTTCGACCAGGTGCTGATTCCCGAAATGAATACCGGGCAGCTCCGCTCCATCATCCGCGACAAGTTCATGGTACCGGCCATCGGGCTGAACAAGATCAAAGGCATGCCCTTCTCCACCACCGAAGTACTGGAAAAGATCGAAGAACTCTGCAAATAAAGCCTGCCCGTCCTGCTGACAGAGCACCGTTCAAATTCAAACAAAAAAAATCACCACACATAAAAATGTCTGCTGTTACTAACGCTCCCGAATCCCCTAAATTCACCAGCAAGGAACTTGTAACCGACCAGGAAGTACGCTGGTGTCCCGGATGCGGCGACTACTCCATCCTGAAACAGGTACAGACGGTCGTTCCGGAACTGGGTATTCCCAGGGAAAACATTGTCTTTGTTTCCGGCATCGGCTGTTCCTCCCGTTTCCCCTATTACATGGAAACCTACGGCATGCACAGCATCCACGGACGCGCGGCGGCCATTGCGAGCGGCCTGAAAAGCGTACGTCCCGAACTCAGCGTCTGGATGGTGAGCGGCGACGGCGACTCGCTTTCCATCGGCGGCAACCACTTCATTCACCTGCTCCGCAGGAATTTTGACATCAACCTGCTCCTGTTCAACAACGAAATTTACGGGCTGACCAAAGGACAATATTCCCCGACTTCCGAAGAAGGCAAAATCACGAAGTCGACGCCGATGGGTTCGGTAGACCATCCTTTCAATCCGATTGCGCTGGCGCTGGGTGCCGATGGCACCTTTGTGGCCCGTTCCATGGACCGCGATCCGGTACATCTTAAGGAGATGCTCCGCCGTGCGCACGGGCACAAAGGCACTTCTTTCCTTGAAATTTACCAGAACTGCAACGTTTTCAACGACGGCGCCTTTGAGATCTTCACGGAAAAGGCATCCAAGAAAGAAGAGGCTATTTTTGTGGAGAACGGCAAGCCGCTGGTGTTTGGCCAGAACGGTGAAAAGGGCATCAAACTGGACGGCTTCAAGCCCGTGATTGTCGACATCGGCACGGACCAAAACAGCATCAACGACCTTTGGGTACACGATGAACGCGACCGCGTGAAGGCCGGCATTTTATCGAGGTTCTTCGACCGCCACGAAGAAGGAAAGCCGCATTACCCGCGTCCGTTCGGGGTGTTTTATGTGGAAGACCGCACACGTTATGAAGATCGCTTCAACGAGCAGGTGGAACAAGCCATCGCGAAAAAGGCTCCGGACCTGGACGCTCTGCTTCGCGGACGCGAAACCTGGGTCATCGGATAAACATTCAAACCGCCTCCGGGCGGTTTTTTTATTTTATAGCAAGGGGATTTCTCGGTCATCCCGTACTTCATCCCGCCGGCCTGCCGGAATAAAAAGCGCAGCGATGTACGGCTGTCCTCAGCCGAGGTATTTCGCCACCAGGGGCATCCGGCGTCCTCTGCCAAACGCTTTCGGGGAAACACGAAGAATCGGCGCAAACTGGTGACGTTTCCATTCGTTGGTGTTCACCATTTTCAAAACACGGTACACCAGGGCCTCGTCAAAACCTTGCTGTATGATTTTATCCGGACCCATCTGCTGTTCGATGTAGCGCAGCAGCACCGCGTCCAGCACTTCGTAGGGAGGCAGGGAGTCGCTGTCTTTCTGGCCCGGACGCAATTCGGCCGACGGCGCCTTGGTGAGGATGTTGGCGGGAATAATTTCTTCTTCCCTGTTGATGTATTCCGCCAGGGCATACACCTCGGTTTTATAACAGTCACCGATCACCGACAATCCGCCGCACATGTCACCGTACAGGGTGCCGTAACCTACGGCCAGTTCACTTTTGTTGGAGGTATTGAGGAGAATGTAGCCCAGTTTGTTGCTGAGCGCCATGAGGCTCACGCCCCGCACCCTGGCCTGTATGTTCTCTTCGGCCACATTAAAAGGAAGGCCAGCGAAATCGTCTTTCAGGGCTTCGAGGAAGGCATCGTACATGGGGGCAATGGGAAGCAGCCCGTGACTGCAGCCTATTTTTTCCACCATCTTCACCGAATCCGATACCGAATGTTCGCTGGAGAAGGCGGAAGGCATCATCAGGGCATGGACCTGCTCCGCGCCGAGGGCCTTCGCGGCCAGCGCCAGCACCACCGCCGAGTCGATGCCACCCGACATGCCCAGGATGGCTTTGGTGAAGCCCATCTTCCCGAAATAATCGCGGATGCCCATCACCAGCGCATCGTGTATGCGCGCACTGCGGCCCTCTGGCAGGGTGGCGCTTTCTCCTTTGCGGAAATCCGAAAAGGCGCGCTTTTCCGGATCAAAGCGGCAGGCCATGAAATCCTCCCTGAAATAGCTCAGCTCACTCAGGAGGGAACCCTCCGCGCTGTACACCAGGGAACCGCCGTCGAAGAGGACATCGGTTTGTGCTCCCACCTGGTTGACGTAGATCAGCGGAATTTTGTATTCCCGGACGTTTTTCAGAAGGATGGCTTTGCGGTCTTCGGCATGGCTGTAATTGAAGGGAGAAGCCGCGATGTTGATCATCAGCGCGGGCTGCTCGCGGATCAGTTCCTTCATCGGCCAGAAGGTATACAGAGGATCATCGTCCATGTTCCAGAGGTCCTCACAAACGGTGAGGGCTATACGCACGCCCTTTACTTCGATACAGCGAAACTCCCTGTTGGATTCAAACCAGCGGTATTCATCAAAAACATCGTAGGTGGGAAGCAGTGTTTTGTGCACCACCTGCTGCACCTTTCCCTCCGAAAGCACCCAGGCGGAATTGAAAAGGTTCTTCCCTTTCGGGTCGGGGTTCCGGGCCGGGGCGCCGACAATCACCGTCAGGGAGGTGCAATGCCGTGCAATGGTGTCGATGCTCTCCCTGCAGCGGTTGATGAAATGCGAATAATCGAGAAAATCGAGCGGAGGGTATCCGCATACGGCGAGCTCAGAAAACAGCAGGAGGTCCAATCCCTCCTGTTCCGCTCGTTCTATTTCCTTTAAAATGCGCGAAGTATTCCAGGTGAAATGACCGATGTGGTAGTTCAGCTGGGAAATGCCAATGTTCATCGGGACAAAGGTAGGCATAATCAAAAGGCCCTAAAAAACGGGAGCGGGTAGCCTTTGCCCCTTGTAACCGGGAACCGAAATGGGATCTGTTTGCTTTCGTCTTCCACCACGACGGTGAATCTGCCGGTGTCCGGCAGGATGTTAAAGGAAGCTATGGATCAGAGGGTCCTTAGCGGTTGAGATGCGGCTCAGAACAGGATACCCAGATTCACACCGAGGCAATTGGTGACCCCTTTGGCGGCGTCGCCGTCGAACACATCAAAAAAGCCATTGCTGAACTCCAGGGCCGCGAAGGCCACGGTGGAGCCGCTGATTTCGTATTCCACACCGGCGCCGATCAGCATGTTCATGTTAAAGACATTGGTCGCTTTCTTGGCATCCATATTGTCCTCGTTCTTGGTATCCACTTTGGCCTGAATGCGTATGGCCGGAGCGAAACCAAACTGACCGAAATAGCGGATCTTATCAAACTGCTTGGTCATCATTTTCAGCGAAACGGGAATCTCCACGTATTGCAACTTATAGGTGTTCACCGGATCTTCGATGTCGGCGCCGAGGGTATCCTTACCTGCTTCGAAACGGACTTTCCCGCCCCGGTAGGCCACCTGAACACCGGAGGCGATGGCGTAATTTTCAGCGAGCCTGAACTCGGTTTGCACCCCATAGGCGAAGCCCAGGCGATACCCTTCCCGCTCAATTCCTTTGCGGTCGGGTTTGATCCAAGCCATACTTGGCGTAATTTTAAGCCCGAAATGAAATTTCTGATCCTGCGCGATCGTTACCAAGGGAAACAGGCCAATACAGAACAGTGTGAGTAATTTACGCATAGTGCTACGAGTTAACGATACAATGATACATAAAATAAAAATTGCCCTGCTCGTTTTCGTGTCCATCTTTTCGACCTTTGGCTGTGGACAAAAGGGAGCAGAGGAAAAAAGACCCGAACCCATTGAAATCCCCGAAAAGGAATTAAAAATCAAGATCATCAGATTTGAGGAAGAAATTTTTACCCGGGGCAAGGCGATCGACACCAGCGGCATCCGTCAGCTGCGTGAAAAATACGGTGATTTTTTTGAGTTGTGGTGTGTTCAGCTGGCCGGCATTGTCCCCCCCGGAAAAAGAAAACCCTCGGATGTGGAAATCGCCTATAACATGAACCAGTATCTGAACGACCGCTACATCCGGCAGGTTTTTTACGACAGCGAAAAAAAATTCAAGGATCTGCGCTGGCTGGAGCAGGAACTGGAGCCCGTGTTTCTGCGTTACCAGGCAGCGTTTCCCGGAAAGCCCTTGCCTCAACTGCTCAGCTACCTCTCCCCTTTCAGCAGCAACATCATGACCATGGACAGCATGCTGGGCATCGGGCTGCATTTTTACCTCGGGAAAGACTATCAATTTTATCCCAGCCTGCAATTGCCGGGATACATGATCCGAAAGATGGAAAAAGAGTACATCCTGAACGACCTGCTGCGGGGATGGCTCGACAGTGAATACTTCAACGACAGCGCGCAGAAAAACTGCCTCGCCCAGATGATTTACCAGGGAAAGGTGTTGTACGCGATGGACGTGCTCTCGCCCGACACGCCGGACAGCATCAAAACCGGGTACAGCGCCGCTCAGCTGAAATGGGCCTACGGACACGAAGAACAGCTCTGGTCCTTTTTCATCGAACAACAATTGCTGTACAACAGCAATCCCAAAGTCTATCTGAAGTATATTCACGACGGAAACAGCACCAGCGGCTTTCCGAAGGAAGCCCCTGCCCGTCTCGGCGCATTCATCGGCTGGCAAATCGTACGTTCGTATATGCGCAAGCACGAACCGCTGACTTTAAAAGCGCTCTTCGAACTCAACGATGCCCAGGCCATCCTCGCCGCCTCCGGCTACAAACCCCCCAAACAAGCCCTGTAAAATGAAAATTGCCCGCTTCACCTTCAATCCCTTCCAGGAGAACACCTACGTACTCAACGATGAAAGCGGAGAATGCGTGATCATTGATCCCGGCTGTTACGATCCGGAAGAAAAAGAAGAACTGCATCAATACATCCTCGAAAAAGGACTGAAACCTGTCAGGCTCCTGAATACCCACTGCCACATCGATCATGTGCTCGGCAACAAGTTCATCGCCGACACCTTCGGTTTACAGCCGGAGATTCATCCGCTGGAGCAGCCTCTGCTCAGTGCCGGCCCCCAATACGGGAAAATGTACGGCATCTTCATGGAACCCTCTCCGGCGGGCATGGAGACGCTGCAGGAGGGCGGTGAAATCCGCTTCGGGAACAGCATTCTGCAGCTGATTCATGCGCCGGGACACAGCCCGGGCAGCATTTGTTTTTACCATGCGGCCAGCCAGAGCCTCATCGGCGGCGATGTCCTGTTTGAGATGAGCATCGGACGAAGCGATCTTCCCGGCGGCGATCACGACACCCTCCTGCGGAGCATCCGTGAAAAGCTGTTTGTGCTGCCGGGAGAAACGGTGGTGCATCCCGGTCACGGCGGTGAAACCAGCATCGCGTTCGAACAAAAGAACAATCCTTTTTTACTGGCTTACTCCTGACCTTCCCTGTATGAAAAAACTGTACGCTTCATTTTTTCTGCTGCTCCTCCTTTCCGCGGTCACGACCAGTTCCGGGCAATCGCTGCGCATTTCGCCGGACAACATAGATGGTAACGGTTACGACTATGCGAAAGTAATCGGCCAGGACGACGACGGCGTTTACCTGCTCATGAGCAACCTCAGCCTGGAGTCCTCCCGCGACCGTTTCGGCCTCAAGACCCGCAAATACGAACTCAGTTATTACGGACCCGATCTGCAGCCGCGCTGGCGCAAGGCCATCGAAGCCGATCCGGAGGGCGGCTCCCTCGAAAACATCGGTTTCTTTAACGGAAAGGCCGTGGTGGTGAGCAGCGAACTCGTTAAATCCAATGCCGAATTCAACCTCTACATCAGCGTGCTGAACGCCAAAGGAGAAGCGATCGTGAAAGGCCTGAAAATCTACTCGGGCGCCGTCGGAAAATCCGCCGACCTGTCGAAGCCGCGCCTGCTCGTTTCCCCCGACAAACAATACCTCGGCGTTGCCGTGGAAGAATCATCGAACGGCACTATTTTCGTTCACCTGGGTACCGTCAACGATCAGTTTCAGGCCTCTCGGCAGGCCAGGGCCGCCCTGAATTTTTCGGTGAAGGAAGCGGAACTCAGCGAATTTGCCCTCACCGGTAAAGAAGACCTTCTTTTTTTAGCGTACCGGAAAGACCCGCAGGAAGGCGAAAAAAGCAAGCTCCGGAAATTCAGCCTGTATATGCTCAGCCAGGCGGACCAGCGCACCCGCGAATACAGTGTGAATACCGCCGGTCAGCAAATGACGGAAGCCGCGCTGGTCATCGACCGGATCAACAACAAAGCCATTGTCACGGGCTTCTATGCCGATAAAACCTCCTTTGCGGGAGCGAGCCTCCTTTATGCCACTCTGAACCTCGGACAAGCGGATCAGTTTCAGGTAAAAACCGGGCAACTCAACAACGACGCGCAACTCAAACTGGTGGGACAAAGAAATACCGGCGGCGGGGTGAGCCTCATCTCCTACCCGATTCAAAGGGTCATTCCCCGCAGCGACGGCGGCGCCCTGCTGATTGCAGAGGCCGCCTACCTCAGCGAATACAATTTTTATGATTACTTCACCCAGACCTTTAACCGAAGGCTGGAATTTCATTTCGACAACATCCTCGCGCTTTCGGTCAATGCCGACGGCAGCATTCACTGGAGCCAGCTGATCCAAAAAGAACAAAGCTCACTCGATGACGAGGGACTCTATTCCTCCTTCAACACCATTCTGAGTCCGGATGAGCTGGTGGTCATCTTCAACAATGAAATCGGGCGAAACAACGAAATTGTGGGCCACGCCATTGATGCCAGGGGACAGTTGCAGGTCAGAAAACTGAGTAAAAAAACCGACAGCATTTCCCTGCTGCCGCGCTCCGGGAAGCAGGTGGATGAAAACACCCTGATTGTTCCCGCCGTGACGAAGAAACGGTTGTTCCTCGTACGAATCGAGATTTGAGGGCGATCCCGGATCAATAATAACCATTTGATTTGTAGCCATTTAATTCCTGACAACTTTCCGGCCGGGGCATTTTCAGGCTGTTGTATGTATTTTTGCAGCCTGATATGGCAAAGATTACCTTCAACAATAAAACCAGTCCGTTTTTCGACGCGTTAAGAGAAAAGATTGATGCGTATTTCAGGGACCATCAAATTAAGCCCACCGGAAATTTCAAACTCTACTCCAAAACCATCATCCTGGTTTCTGTGGCGATCCTGATCTATACGGTTCTGGTCTTTGGTGAATTGCCGGGCTGGATGGCCATCGTGGGCTGCGCCCTGATGGGGATGACCTTTGCCAGCATCGGCTTCAACGTGATGCACGACGGAGCCCACGGCTCCTACAGCAGCAACAAAAAAGTGAACGCCCTCATGTCCTATTCCCTCAACCTGATGGGCGGATCCAGCTTCATGTGGAAGGTGAAGCACAACCACGTACACCATTCCTTTACCAACATCGACGGGGTGGACGACGATATCGATATCCGTCCCTGGATGCGCGTGAACGAGCAACAGAAGCGCTACTGGTTTCACCGCTTTCAGCATGTGTACTCCTTTTTGCTGTACGGCGCCACGTATTTCATGTGGATCTTCTGGATGGATTTCCACAAGTATTTTACCCACCGCATCGGCCCCACGCCGATCCGCAGGATGAAACTCAGCGAGCATGCCGGCTTCTGGATCACGAAGCTCATGTACCTGGGCCTGTTCATCGGCCTGCCGGTTTATTTCAAAGGCTGGGTGGATACGGTAATCGGCTACAGCATCATCCTCTTTGTCACCGGCCTGGTGATCGCGGTGGTGTTCCAGCTGGCGCACGTGGTGGAAGACACCAGTTTCCCGGTTCCCGATCCCAACTCCAACAAGATTGAAGAAGAGTGGGCCCTGCATCAACTGCACACCACCGCCAATTTCGCCACGCGCAGCAAACTGGTCAGCTGGTTCATGGGCGGGCTGAACTTCCAGGTGGAGCACCATCTGTTTCCGAAAATATCGCACATCCATTATCCCGCTATCAGCAAGCTGGTGCGCGAAACCTGCCAGGAATTCAATGTGCGTTACATTGAATACCCCACGGTGCTGGATGCTATCGGTGCGCACATCCGCCATTTACGAAATCTCGGGAAACCGCAAATGGCCTGAAGAAATCCTTCTTTAAAACATAAAAAAGCCCGTCGTTACCCAGCGCGGGTTTTTTTTCACCCTTCCCAGAACACAAGCTCTTTCAACGATGTTATTCATGAGCCGGGAGCGAAAACTCCTTTTCACGCTGGCCGCCATTCAGTTCAACCACGTGGTGGATTTCATGATCATGATGCCGCTGGGTCCGCAGCTGATGCGCATCCTGCAGATCAGTCCCGCCGAATTCAGCCTGCTGGTGTCGAGCTACACCTTCAGCGCGGGGCTGTTCGGTTTTTCGGGCGCCTTCTTCCTGGACCGCTTCGAGCGGAAAAAGGCCCTGCAGGTCATCTTCAGCGGCTTCGTGCTCGGAACCCTGGCCTGTGCCTTTGCGCCCGGCTACGGCAGCCTGATGCTGGCGAGGATCCTCACCGGCGCCTTCGGGGGACTGCTGGGCTCCCTCGTGCTGTCGATTGTGGGCGATTCCATCCCGCTGGAGCGGCGATCTTCGGCTATGGGTATCGTGATGCTGGCCTTTTCGGTGGCTTCTGTGGTGGGGGTGCCCGCCGGACTTTTCCTGGCCGTGCACTACAGCTGGCACATGCCTTTCCTCCTGCTGGCCGCGCTGGGTATCCCCGTGCAGGTGGCGCTCTGGAAGTGGGTGCCGGAAATGAAAGGACACCTGCACCATCAGCCGGCGGAGCGGAACATGCTCCGTCCCTTTCAGATGGTGGCGGCCGCGCCCAACCAGCAGAAGGCGCTCCTGCTGCAGGTCTGCCTGATGCTGGGGCATTTCAGCCTGATCCCCTTTCTGAGTCCGTACATGGTCGCCAACGTCGGATTCACGGAAAAAGAATTGCCGCTCATTTATCTCCTGGGCGGAGCCGTTAGCATCGTGACCCTGCCCCTGATCGGAAGGCTGGCCGACCGCTACGGCCGCTACAAGGTCATGGTGTACGGCATCTGCCTGTCGGCCATCCCGCAGCTCCTCATCACGCACATGCCTCCTGTTCCCCTGTGGATGGCACTCAGCGTCACCACCTTTTTCTTCATCACCACCGGCGGAAGAAATATTCCGGCCAGCACCATCATCACCTCCACCGTCAACCCGCAGCAGCGGGGCAGTTTCATGAGCCTGAACGTGGCGGTGCAGCAGGTGTCGAGCGGACTGGCAGCCTACGGGGCCGGCATCATCGTGTACACCGACGCCCAGGGACATCTTCAGCATTATAACCTGGTGGGATACCTTGCGGTTTTTTTCAGCCTCCTGGGCCTGTGGCTGGCCGGGCGCATACGGCCTGCGGAAAACGGTTGAGTAATACGGTTAAGAAAAGCCAAGGCTCAGTAAAATATACGGAAGCCGCTAAACGCAGCAGGATAAACTTTTAATTTTCCCTGGCCATCAGCATGGCCGCCAGTTCACGCAGGGGCTGTGTTTGCTCCGCCGACAGCGGCAAGGCCTCCAGGTGATCCAGGGCGGCCTGGTAGAGGCTTTCCATCTTAGTCAGTGCCGCTTCACGTACCTTCAGGCCGGCATATACGGCTTTCACTCCTTGTACCTTTTCGTCGCTGGCGGGTTCCTGCAGCCAGTACAGGAGCTGGTCGCGCAGCGTGCCCTCCGCCTTTTCGAGGGCGGTGAGCAGGAGAAAGGTTTTTTTATTGGCGAGGATATCGCCGCCCACCTGCTTGCCGAATTTGTCCGCATCGCCGTACACGTCGAGAATATCATCCTGCAGCTGGAAGGCCACGCCGAGGTTGACGCCGAAGTCGTACACATGCCCGGTCGCTTCGGCGGAGGCGCCGGCCAGGGCGGCGCCGATTCCCAGGCTGGCGCCCAGGAGAACGGCCGTTTTCAGGCGGATCATGTCGAGGTACTCTTCAATCCGCACTTCCGCCGAATGCTCAAAATCCATGTCCAGCTGCTGCCCTTCGCACACTTCCAGGGCGGTCTGAAGAAAGAGGTTCATCACGGCAGGCATAGCCGCAGACGGCGAAGCCATCATCAGCTGACAGGACTTCACGAACATGGCATCGCCGCTGAGGATCGCGATATCGGGGTTCCATTTTTCATGCACCGTGGCCTGCCCTCTCCGCAAAGGCGCCTTGTCCATGATGTCGTCGTGCAGGAGGGTGAAATTGTGGAAGACCTCCACGGCCAGGGCCGCGGGCATGGCCTGCTGTTCGTTTCCTCCGAACATCCGGTTGGCGAGGAGGACCAGCACCGGGCGCATGCGTTTTCCGCCCAGGGCGAGCATGTAACGGACAGGATCGTAGAGGCGGGCCGGGGTTTCGGAAAATCCGATCCGGTTCAGTTGCAGCTCCACTTCCCTGCGGAGCTGTTCAACGGTGGTGTTCATCAGGCGGTGATGGAATGCTTGGAAGAAATCAATCGCTGGATGCCCTCTTCCATGGGGGTCAGCTTGCGCTGCAGCAATTGCTTCATCACAGAAATATCCGGACAGCGACGCGTCATGTCGCCTTCTTTGAGTGCGGGGAGGAAAATAATTTTAGAGGAGGAGCCCGTGATCCTGACGATTTTTTCGGCCAGGTCGAGGATGGTGATTTCGTAATCGCTGCCGATGTTGGCCACATCGTTCACCACGAGGTCCTGGTAGAAGGCATTGAGGGTAGCGTCGATGTTGTCATCGATGTAGCAGAAGGTGCGGGTCTGGCTGCCGTCGCCGTAAATGGTGATGTCCTGGTTGGAGAGGGCCGCGGCCATGAACTTCGACATGACAAAGTCGGTGCTCTGCCGGGGCCCGTAGGTATTGAAGAAACGGAAGATGGTAAACTCGAGGCTGTACTCCTGGTAATAGGCCCGCAGGTAGGCCTCTCCTACGTTTTTCACAATGGCGTAGGGCAGCCGTGAATTGAGGGGTGTGGTATGTTCGTTCTGCGGAAATTCAACCGGCTCCCCGTAGACTTCGGAACTGGATGAAAAATAAATGCGCTTCACGCCGGTATTCTTGCAAAGGTCGAGTACGTTCCGGATGCCGTTGAGATCGTTGAGGACCATCACCGGGTTGGCCAGCGTACGCTTGACGCCCACCAGGGCCGCGTAGTGGAAAACGAAATCGAAGGAAAACGATGAAAAGATGGTGGAGATGTCGTTGAAGTTGTTGACGTCGGCTTTGATGAAGCGGACATTGTCGTGCACCGACACGGGCAACTTTGTTTTGGAGCCGGTGAGTAAATTGTCCACGACGACTACAAAATTATCCGGGTTGTCAGCTAACCGCTGTGCCAGGCAACTTGCAATGAAGCCTGCACCACCAGTGACAAGTATTTTTTTCTGCATAGGAAATCCCGCAAAGGGAGAAGGGCGTTTTGGGTGTGTGCCGATCCGGGTAAGCTTCACAGCGCACTTACCTGAATCACACTACGAAGTTAAGGATTAATCGGAGAAAAAGACACGGGAAAATCAGAAAAAAAACCACGGCCTTCCGTGCATACCTCCGGAATAATTTTGGCAGGCGCTGTAAAATCTTCGGTCAAAACTCCATAAACTGCGGTGAGCGCATCATTGCTCGTCCGACACCGAAAGCAGGTATTTGCCATAACCGCTTTTCACCAGTGGTTCGGCGAGCTTTCTGAGGCTTTCGCGGTTGATGAAACCCATGCGGTAGGCGATCTCCTCGATGCAGCCGATCTTCAATCCCTGGCGCTCTTCGATCACCTGCACAAACTGCGCGGCCTGCATCAGGGATTCGAAGGTGCCTGTATCGAGCCATGCCGTTCCTTTGTCGAGGATACCGACTTTGAGCCGCCCCGCTTCCAGGTAGGCCTTGTTCACATCCGTGATTTCATATTCACCGCGCGCACTGGGTTGCAGCGCTTTTGCAATGCCGATCACGTCGTTGTCGTAAAAATACAAACCGGGCACGGCATAATTCGATTTCGGTTTCAGCGGCTTCTCTTCGATGCTGATGGCTTTTTTCTGTTTGTCAAATTCCACCACGCCGTAGCGCTCCGGATCCGACACGTGGTAGGCAAAGACCACGCCCCCTTCGGGATGATTGTTTTCCTGCAGGAGCTGCTGCAGGCCGGTGCCGTAAAAAATATTATCGCCCAGGATCAGGGCCACTTTGTCCTTGCCGATGAACTGCTCGCCGATCACGAAGGCCTGCGCCAGTCCGTTGGGCTCCTCCTGAATCGCATAGTGGAAATTGCAGCCGAGGATCTTCCCGTCGCCCAGGAGTTTCTTAAACATCGGCTGATCGTGCGGGGTGGTGATGATCAGAATTTCATGGATGCCGGCCATCATCAGTACGCTCAGCGGATAATAAATCATCGGCTTGTCGTACACCGGCATCAGCTGCTTGCTGACGGCAATGGTGAGGGGATGTAGTCTGGTGCCTGATCCGCCGGCTAAAATGATTCCTTTCATGCTTCTGAATGCGGCAGGGGCTGAGGGTTCCTGCTGCTGCGCGAATTTACACAATCGGGCCTTATGAAGGTCCGCTGCGCCAGCCGCGGTGCGATGATTCCCTTACGGGCGACGTTCGGGACGCGCGTGGCATCACTCTTCTTCCTGCCGCGGCTTCCTGATCTGCAGGTCCCCGCGCTCAATGTCCTCTTCTTCCTGGTTGGATTCAAAGAGCGGCTCCGAAAGGAAGGCCCGGGTGGTCAGGCGGCGTTCGAGGCTCAGCAGCAGGGCCGGCAGGAGCAGCAGGTTGGCCACCATGGCGATCAGGAGGGTGATGCTCAGCAATTGCCCCATGGCCGCGGTGCCCCCGAAGCCGGAGAGGCTGAAGGCCATGAAGCCAAAAAAGAGGATGATGGCGGAATAGATCATGCTGATGCCCGTTTCGCGGATGGTGACGGCCACGGCTGCGGATATACTCAAAACCGGATTCGACAGCATCTCGTGCCGGTAGCGGGTCAGGAAATAGATGGTCTGGTCGGAAGCGAGGCCGAAGGCGATGCTGAAAATGAGGATGGTGGAAGGCTTCAGCGGGATGTGCAGAAAGCCCATGAGCCCGGCCGTGATGAGCAGCGGAATGACGCTGGGCAGGATGGAGATCAGGATCATCCGCAGGGACATGAACATCGACACCATGATGAGGCTGATGAGGACGATGGCGAGGATGATGCTCTCCATCAGGTTTCTCAGCATGTACTGATTTCCCTTCAGGAACATCAGGCTGTTGCCGGTGACGGTGGTGTTGTATTCGGCGGGCGGGAAGATGGAGTCCATGCGGGGCGACAATTCCCGCATCAGCTCCCTCATCTGTACGGTACCGATATCGGCCATTTGCACGCTGACGCGGGTTTCCCGGCGGCTGCTGTCGATGAAACTTCGGAACAGCTGTCCGCGGTCCTTCCTGCCGCCGGCAAAGTCCGCCAGTTCGGCCAGCTGCACCGTGCCGGGCAAGAGGTAATAGCGGGGATCCTGACCGTTATAGGCCTGCCAGGTAAACTTGATTCCCTCCACCACCGATACCGGGCGTGAGAGTCCGGGATACTGCGCCAGCATTTTCTGCAGCCTGTTGATCTTCTGCAAAACCGTCTGGTGCAGGGCTCCGCCCTCCCGAAGCGTCTGGATGGAAATTTCGAGGGGCAGGACGCCTTTGAAGTTGGATTCAAAAAACTTCATGTCCGTGTACACGGGATCTCTTTTCGGGAGGTCGTCCACCATGTAGCCGTTGGTGCTGATCCTGGTGATGCCATAGCCGCTGACGAGGAGGATGAGGAGGACCGTCCCGTAGATTTTCCGGGGATGCCGGTTCACGATCTTCTCCACCCGCAGCAACAGGCGGTTCATCTCCGGCGCATGCAGGTGTTGCAGGTGCTTCCGTGCAGGCGGCGCCAGGTAGGAGAAGACAATGGGAATCAAGAAGAGCGAAATCAGCCAGGTACTCATCACGTTGATGGCCGCCACCAGGCCGAATTCCATCAGCAGCCTGCTGTGTGTGAAATAAAAAACCAGGAAGCCGATGGCCGTCGTCAGGTTGGCCAGGAAAGTGGTGAGGCCGATGCGTTGCACCATCTGGGACAGAGCCTGCTCCTTCTGGCCGTGCCGGCTGTACTCCGCATGGTATTTGTTGAGCAGGAAAATGGAGTTGGGGATGCCGATGACGATGATCAGCGGCGGAATGAGTCCGCTGAGGATCGTGATTTTATAGCCCAGGAGGGCGATCGTCCCAACGGACCAGATCACGCCGACGCCCACGACGATGAGGGAGAAGAAGAGCACCCTGAAACTCCGGAAGAAGAAGAGCAGCACCAGGGCGGTCACCAGCAATTCCAGTCCCATGAACATCTCCATCTCGTCCACCACCTTGGAGGTGATGGCCGTGCGGATGTAGGGCAAGCCGCTGAGGTGCAGCTCCACACCGTAATCTTTCCCGTAGGCTTCCGCCTTTTCGCGGATGGCCGCCACCAGGTCGATGCGGCTTCGTGTGTTGAGCAGGCTTTTGTCGAAGGTGATGGCCATGAGAGAAGCTCCCGTTTCGGGATTCCGGATCAGGCCCTTGTAAAAGGGCAGGCGTTCGATCTCACGTTTGAGGCTATCCACCTGCGTCTGTGAGGTGGGCGCGGCGGTCAGCAGCGGACGCACATCGAAGGTACCGGCCGAATCGTTGCGCTGCAGCGTAAACAAATGCGCTTCCGACACCACGGCTTCGACGCCCTCCATCGCTTTGATGTCTTCGCCCAGGCGGTACCAGGCCCGGAATTTCCCGAGGCGGTAAAAGCCGGTGTCGCGGATGCCCAGCACCATGACGCTTCCGTCCTCGCCAAATTTCTTTTTGAAGGCATCGTAGGCGATGTAGTCGGGGTCGGAGGCGGGCAGTATCCGCGCAAAATCGTAGGAGAGCTGGAGGTCGCGGGCCCTGACCAGCATAAAAACGCTGACCCCCGCAATCAGCAGCGTGAGCCACAAACGATTACGCAGAATAAAGGTGGATAGCCAGACGAACATGCCCTGAACGGATCAGTAAAGTTAATCAAACGGGGACATGGTGGATATGGCTTTTATTTCCTCTGAAAAACACCGTTAACGGAAGCGAACGGCAACAGGAGAGCAGGCCTTTGTTCCGGCGAAGCAACGGTGTTCCATGCATCCTTTCCCGCGTTTCTCTTAAATTCACCCCGTGAACAGGAATCTTGGTGATGGTCTGAACTTTCTCTCAAAGGCAAGACCGCGGAGAATATGGAATGCCCTGAAAGTGTTGGGAAGCTATTATTATTCGCGGATCAGCGGCCGTCCGGTGCAATGGGGCATGCCCATCGCCCTCTCTTTTGAGCCCACCACCTCCTGCAACCTACGTTGTCCGGAATGTCCCAGCGGCTTGCGCTCTTTCACCCGGCCGACGGGCATGCTGGAAGTCGATTTTTTCCGGAAAGTCATCGATGAAACCGCCTCCACGCTCTGGTACCTGATTTTTTATTTCCAGGGCGAGCCTTACCTGCATCCGAAATTCCTCGAGCTGGTGAAGTACGCGCGCAGCAAAGGCCTCTACACCGCCACCTCCACCAATGCGCATTACCTCAACGACGAGCAGGC
>JAEUTF010000062.1 GCA_016788185.1 Bacteroidia bacterium
AATGCCGGCGGTACCGCCAACAACGACAACGTTGACAACGGCTATACAGAGCTGGTATCTCCGGTGTTCGACCTCAGTACCTACAATGACCCCTACATCAGCTATAGCCGTTGGTTCAGCAGTCCTCCCAATGTTCCGGCCGGAAGCCGCGATACCATGTTCATCTCGCTCAGCGACGGAAGCAACAGCAGCCTCATCGAAACAGTCAGTCATGCCTCGGCAGGAACAGGTACCTGGGTAAACAACAGCATCAGGGTGCTGAATTACATGAGCCCGGGCAGCAACATGCGTTTGCATGTGTATATCTCGGACAAGCCGACCTCCGGTAATTTGCTGGAAGGAGGTTTTGATATGTTCAGGGTCACAGAAGGCACCCAGGGACTTGATGAAATCGCCGAAGCCTCTTCTCTCCTGCTCTTCCCGAACCCAGGGACTGGCAGTTTCCAGGTAAAGACCAATCTGGAATGGAATGGCCAACAGGGTGTGATTTGCATATACGATTATACCGGCAGGATGATCTCCTCCGAAACTTTTGTACAGAACGAGTCCGGACAATACGGATCCTCCATCCGCGAGGCCGGGGTTTACCTGGTAGCACTTTACAAAGACGGTATACGTGTAGCCACCCAGAAACTCATCAGAACCAGATAAGGAGCTCAGGAAGGGATTTGAACCGGGCTTTGTCAATATCAGACAGGCCCGGTTTCCTTTTTATAGGGGCTATATTGTACCTTTGAGCATGATTCACTCTTTCCTGCCAGCTGCCAGAGCCCTTGCACTTTTTTTCCTGATGATGGCAATCGCCATGCAGGCTTCCGCGCAAGGCAAAGCAGAAGTCAATAAAGCCCAGATCAGCGATCGCTTTGAATTCCCCTTCTACAAAGTTTCTTTTGATTCAGTCAGCCGCGATTGGCCTACCTTGTCCAACAGCGAAAACCTGCTTCTCGTGCAGGAAGGAGAATACATCCTGCAACGCAAATCAAAATTGTCGCCCTTCGCCGTCATGGGCGATTTCAGACAGGAGCTCTCTGCTTACCGCCTCATCACCTCCATGAAGCTGGTGAAAACGAATGCCGAAGAAGGCAGCATCGGACTCATTTTCATGGCACAGGAAGGCGGTAAAGGCGGATTTATTTTTGAGATCAACCAGTTGCAGCAATACCGGCTCCGGCAGATCACCCCTGGAGGATATGCCTATCTCACCGGCAATCCGAAAGATGGCGGCTGGTCGAAATCGGGCCTCCTGAAGCCACTGAACATTGCCAACCTGGTGGAACTGCGCACCATCGACCGCAAGTACGACCTTTATCTCAACAACAGCCTGCTGCTTACTTTTTCAGAGATTTCGTACAAGTCGGGAGGATTGGGTTTTATCATAGGCCCGGGAACGCTGGGCAAGGTGGATTTCCTGTACCTCTTCACCAATGAAAAAATGAATCCGCTTACCGAAGGAAATGAGGAAACCGCGGAAACATCAAACGATGAGGGCGACGTGGTGGCGCTGGCCGAGTCCATCATCGAATTGAAAACGCATATTAACAAACTGGAGGATCAGAACGAGGAGTTAAAACTCAGAATCGAATCCTTTAAAGGCAGCGAGCAGGAGCAATTAAAAAGCAAGGCGCTCTATGAAGGCCGTATTGCATCGCTGGAGAAGCAGGTCCAGGCAAAGCAAAAGAGCCTGGATTCGATGGCTGCCGCCAACCAGGAATTGCTCAGATACAAAGAGCTGGTGAAAGGAAATGAAGGCGGTGACCTGGTCATCACCCTTTCTAAAAATCTTAAGGCTGAGAAGCTGCGCGCCGATGATCTGTTAAAGCAAAACCAGGCCCTGCGAGATTCCATCCAGCAATTGCAGAAAAGCAAGGCCGGATCTGCCAAAGATACAGCGCCTTCGGGCGATAAGAGCAACAACATGTTTACCTTACCCGATGAGAAATAGGCGTGCTGAATTCACTTAGTTTTACACCATCAATCCGGTAATTATGTCAACCCAGGGAGAAGTTCGGAAAATCACCACGCATACGCTGCAGGAAATGAAACGTCATGGTGAACCTATCGCCATGCTTACCGCCTATGATTTCAGCATGGCGAAGATCATCGATGCGGCGGGCATGGACGTGATTCTGGTTGGGGATTCCGCCAGCAATGTCATGGCCGGACACGAAACCACCTTGCCCATCACGCTTGACGAAATGATCTATCATGCGGCCTCCGTGGTACGTGCGGTGCGCCGTTCGCTGGTGGTGGTGGACCTCCCGTTTGGTTCGTACCAGGGTAATTCCAAAGAGGCGCTGAATTCCGCTATTCGAATCATGAAGGAAACCGGTGCCCACGCCGTAAAAATGGAAGGTGGACGCGAAATCAGAGAAGCCGTGGAGCGCATTCTGTCTGCGGGTGTACCTGTGATGGGCCACCTCGGGTTGACGCCTCAATCCATTTATAAGTTTGGCACCTATGTGGTAAGAGCCAAGGAGGAAGCCGAAGCACAGCGACTTCGCGAGGATTCACAATTACTCGAGCGTCTTGGCTGCTTCTCCATTGTACTGGAGAAAATTCCGGCCGCGCTCGCCCGGGAAGTATCATCCGGTTTAAAGATACCCACCATTGGTATCGGAGCCGGCAACGGCACCGACGGACAGGTACTGGTATTGCACGATATGCTGGGTATCAACAAGGATTTCAATCCCCGCTTTTTGCGGCGTTACATGAGTTTGTTTGACGACATCAGGAAGGCTACTGAACATTATATTGCCGACGTAAAATCGAAGGATTTTCCAAACGAACAGGAGCAGTATTAATACTATTATCCACGGTGCATTTCCCTGAAATTCTTTACGAGGACAATCACATCATCGCCGTCAATAAGCTGCCGGGGGAGATTGTTCAGGGCGACAAAACGGGCGATGAGCCCCTCGGCGAAAGAGTAAAGGCCTATATTAAAGAAAAGTATGAAAAGCCGGGAGCTGTTTTTTTAGGCGTCATACACCGCATCGACCGTCCGGTAAGCGGCATCGTGTTGTTCGCTCGTACCAGCAAGGCTCTCGAACGCATGAACCGGCTTTTCAGAGATAAGGAAGTTCAGAAAACATATTGGGCGATTGTCAAAAACCGGCCACCGAAAGAGCAGGACCATATCCTCCGCTACCTCGTTAAAAACGAAAAACTCAACAAGAGTTTCGCTTCGCAACAGGCCAAAAAGGATGCCCTGGAAAGCACCCTTGATTACCGGATTCTTGCCTCTTCAGATACGTACCATTTATTGGAGGTTTTGCCTCATACCGGCAGGCATCACCAGATCAGGGCCATGTTGGCTGACATCGGGTGTCCGATCAAAGGCGACCTCAAGTATGGTTTTCCGCGTAGCAATACGGATGGTTCCATCTCCCTACATGCCCGAGCTATCCGCTTTATCCATCCTGTCAGCGGTGAAACGGTGGAAATCAAGGCCACACCACCCCTGCTGGATCCCCTCTGGAAGTTTTTTTCAGCGCAGCTGGCTTGAATCTGAGAGCTTTCTGTTTTTCGTTTCCGGTGTAGCCCTGGGCTTTTTTTATGGTGTTTTTTCTTGCAACTCGTGAATAGAATCCGGTGTTTTGAGCAATACTCCTTTTTTTATGTGCCTGTATAACAACCAACCTGGTACAATTCTTGTTAACTTCGCGGCAGTTCTTTCCCGGAAAAGGAGTTTGGCAACAAATACATTTTCCGGGGTACATATGGGGTCGACAGGAATCGACAGGAGGAGTAATGGGCAAGTAAGCATGCAGGGCCTTGGAAGCTGTCCCTTAAAACGCAACTTTCAATCGTCTAAATGGCGAAAACAACTATGCGCTTGCTGCCTAATCCGCCGCGCGGATTAGCTTAATCTACGGCTCCAGGAGCCGGGACGAGCTGCCCTACCCCTGCCTCCCGCCTGCCGGGCGGAGGATCAGGGCATCACAATGGCAGGCTGGTCTTACCGGAGTTCTGACGGTTTGACGAGATAAAAGAACTAAGGAAGGTGACGGTTCGTAACTCACCTAACATCTTCCCTACAATTCAAGCAGCTACTAAGCATGTAGAAAGCTTGTTGATTCCCTGGCTGGACGTGGGTTCAAATCCCACCGGCTCCACCAAATCTTTTCAAGACTATAAAAACCCCTCCTTCAGAGGGGTTTTTTATTGATCTGAATTTTGGATGGTATTTTACTACTCAGAGCATGAGTATTCTTGGTGTTCATGGTGTTCATGGAATATGAAATTACTTCAACTTTGTTTGAAGGGCCATGCACCATGAATCCGGATCCTCCTTAAATCCGGGGCGCATTGAAATTTCAGAATCAGCAGGCAGGTTACAGATGAATCGGCAGGTTGACATGCCGTTTTTAATCGAAACAGATGAATTTCTTACAATTCATACGGGCTGCAAACTGTATGCAAGCCTTGTAAGCAACATGCACATTTTTCCGGGTATTCGCCTATATTTTTAATAGGCTTCGGCGTATACCGACCTGCATAGTGAATTACAGAAAAAAAATACTGCGTCAACTGCTACTCTTGTTCCTGCTCCTGGGTCCGACAGTCTTACCGGCCCAGGTGAGCCTCATTGAACGCACCTATGGGACGGGCACCAGTTTTTCCTATACGGAGGGTTCCGGTAGCAATCGTTTGCTGGTATTGATTATTGCGGCGGAATTCAATAATCCGGACTACGTCACCAATGCTACTTTCGGTGACAAGACATTCACCCCGCTTACTTCCGTTACCAACGGCACGACGATCATTAACTATTCAGCAGCCTTTTACCTGAAAGAAAGCGATATCAGCACCCATTCGGGTAATACCATTACACTGACTTGTTCCATCGGCGGATCCAACATCCGTTCAATCACCGGTGAGCTGATGTTGCTCTCCGGAGTCCTGCAATCCACTCCGGTTTCCGAAATCAGCACTGCCAGTGCAACTTCTTCGTCTACCATTGCCCTTGGTGCTTCAATCAGTTCTGACAATCAGGACATGATCATCGCTTCGGTTTCCTCTAACCGGAACAATGTGAGCTTTACCAGTAGCGGGACTGGTTTTACGGAAGTGGCCGATTTAACCGCCGGCCAGCACTCCTATTCGGTATCCTACCGCGCTGCCACCTCTTCACCCACCACCTCCGACCCCGGTTTTACGGCCAGCATGAGTTCAACACGGCTTACGATGATTGCCTTCGAGGTGAATTCCACTTTTGATCCCTTGCCGGTGGAGCTCACGTCCTTCTCTACGTTTTATACAGGCGAAAAACTCATGGCGAAATGGAGCCTTTCATCCGAACATCTCAACGACTATTTTACCCTCGAGGCTTCCGCCGACGGCAAGGAATGGGACCATATGGCGGATATCCCCTCTCTTGGTAATACCCTGAATGGTAGAGATTACGTGTTTAGCCTTTTTACCGATAGACCATACCGTTACCTGAAGCTGTTTCAGACCGACCTGGACGGAACCCGGCGCGAACTGGCTCTGGCACTTATCCCGCTGAAAGGAAAATCAGCTCCTCCGTTTGCTCATTTTGAGAACCTTTCCTCAGAATGTGAAGCCTGGACCCTGGAGGGGAAATCGCTTGGGACCTGTAATTCCTGTACCCCTTCGGATTTTATCCGCCGGCTTTTCAAGGAGCACAAAATGGTCATGCTGCGGGTCAGCGATCGCGGCGTGATGCTTTTCAGCGGTATCATTGCCATGGAGGGAATTCAGTAAATCATTTACAACACAGCTCGTTCTAATTCCCCCGGTGGGGAGAAGGACTCCTGCATTTCGGCCCTGTTTTCAGAGGCTTTGTCGGTCGATATGTCGCCCTGGTCGGTTTGGCTCATACATCCATTTGCCTTTTTGATATCTTCATCCTTAAATCATTTACCCCTCTTACTCATTATGGAACTGCTCATACAAAATCTGTCGAAGAAGTACGCGAATGGCGTGCAAGCTTTACTCGATGTCAATCTTGTGATTCCAAAAGGGATGTACGGATTGCTTGGACCCAACGGAGCGGGCAAATCCACACTGATGCGGACCATTGCCACCTTGCAGGAAGCCGATAGCGGGAGCATACGCCTGGGTGAACTGGATGTACTCAAAGATCAGCATGAACTCAGGAAGGTACTCGGGTATCTCCCGCAGGAATTCGGGGTGTATCCCAAAGTGTCGGCCTTTGACATGCTGGATCATATCGCTGTTTTAAAAGGACTGGGCCATGGACGGAAGGAACTGGTAGAAGAGCTGTTGCGGCGTGTGAATTTATGGGATGTGCGCAAAAAGGCTTTGGGCGGATTTTCCGGCGGGATGAAACAGCGCTTCGGAATAGCGCAGGCCCTGCTCGGAGATCCGCGACTCATCATTGTGGATGAACCCACGGCAGGACTCGATCCGGGTGAACGCAACAGGTTTTACAACCTGCTGTCGGAAATCGGTGAGCAGGTGATCGTCATCTTGTCAACCCACATCGTGGAAGATGTCAAGGAACTTTGCAGCCAGATGGCCATCATTGACAAAGGCCGGGT
>JAEUTF010000265.1 GCA_016788185.1 Bacteroidia bacterium
GCATTTTTCTCCACCCGTGTGAACAGCACCTGCTCCTGGAAGTCAATTACCCTGCTGTGGACCATGGTGAGCGGAAGATGGTTTAGTTCCCGCTTTTTGCGTATACTTGATGACCGGTTCATGAACGAAATCAACCAACACCGTCCATGCCCTTCGCGGCATACGTTTACGTGACGGGGTCTTAACTTTTTCAGAATGCACCGGCAATCTTGTTCCATTCATCCGGAATATAAGCCCTACCATGAAAGCCTTTACAAAAACAATCTACGGTGGACCTGAAGTCTTACGTTTGGAAGATGTGCCGACTCCCGGACTGAGCGAGGACCGGATCCTGGTGCGGGTGATGGCCAACTCGGCCAACCCCGCCGACTGGCACATCCTGCGCGGGAAGCCCTTCTTTGCCCGTTTTGCGTTCGGACTGTTCAAGCCAAAAGATAAAATACCGGGCGCCGACTTTGCCGGCATCGTGGAGCGTGTTGGAACGCAGGTGACCCGATTTAAAGCCGGCGACAAGGTATTTGGAGAAAGCCTGAAAGGAGGAGCCTTTGCCGAATATGTTGGTGTAGCTGAAAAGGCCTGTGCCCGCATGCCCGAAGGAATTTCATTCGCGGAGATGGCCTGCGTCCCCATTGCGGGACTCACGGCGATGCAGGCCCTCCTCACCCATGGAAAACTGAAAGAAGGGGAATCGGTACTCATCAACGGTTCATCGGGTGGCGTCGGACATTTTGCCGTGCAGATTGCCAGGGCACAAGGCGCCCATGTGACGGCCGTTTGCTCGGCAAAAAACAGGGCCTTTGTGCAATCGCTGGGTGCCGGGCGGGTGATCGCGTACGACGAAGAAGACATTCATGCGCACCGGGGCAGGTATCAGCTGGTGCTTGACACCCATGGCAACCTGACTTTTGATGATTACAAAAGGATGGGGGAACGTGGTGTGATGACCGGCTTCACCGGCATGGGACACATGATGTCCGTGCTCCTCCGCCGCGCTGTCAGCAACTTCCCACTGGCCCAGTTCACCGCCGAAGCAAACCAACAGGATCTGGAGACGCTGGCCGCCTGGATACAGGACAGGAAAATAAAGGTGCACATTGAAAAGACCTACCCCTACCAGGAGATTCCGGCGGCGATCCGCCACATTGAAGCCCTGCGTACTCAAGGTAAAGTAGCCATGGTTTGGGATGATCATGAGGGTCCGCAAATTTGAGCACCCCGGTTGGCGCGACCCCGCCAGATGCAAATGAACTTCCACACATCAAAAAAATAAAACAACAAAAGTCAATGCCTGAAAACAACCTGCGTATCATCCTGTTCACCCTGCTCTGCATTTTCACGCTGAGCCGGGTACATGGACAGAGTGAAAACAAAAAACTTAAAATCTCCCCGTTAACGGGAGATTTCTACATCTATACTACGTACAACAACTATGAAGGAGTTCTGCTGCCTGCCAACGGAATGTACCTGGTAAGCCAACAGGGCATTGTTCTGTTTGACACCCCCTGGGATACGACACAATTTCAAGCCTTGCTGGACAGCATCCGGTTCAGACACCATAAAGAGGTGGTGTTGTGCATCGCCACCCACTGGCATAGCGACCGAACGGCCGGACTTGACTATTACAGACAACAAGGAATTAAAACCTTCACCACCGTCCTTACCGATGAATGGAGTAAAAGGAACGACAAGAAAAGAGCTGAATTTTTGATCGAAAAGGATACCGTCTTTCACTTTGAACCCTACACCTTCGAAACCTATTACCCGGGAGAAGGACATACAGCCGACAACATTGTCATCTGGTTCAATAAAGAAAAAATACTGTACGGCGGATGCTTAATAAAGGGTGCGGATGCTGAAAACCTGGGTTATATGGGCGATGCAAACGAAAAAGAATACGCGACTACACTTAAACGGGTGCAGAAAAAATGTCCGGATCCGAAGTTCATCATTGTATCGCATAGCGATTGGAACAATCTGAATTCGCTCAAGCACTCGATAAAGCTGGCCAATAAACTAAAAAAGGGAGATTAACTTTCGCCTGAGCCGGAAGACGGGAACAAACATATTATCCTCTTCATAATTAAAATGGACACCCAACGCATCTACAAAATCATTTTTGCTTCGGTCTACCCGCTGTATATTCAAAAAGCCGAAAAAAAGGGAAGGACCCGGGAAGAGGTGGACGCCGTCATCTGCTGGCTCACCGGCTATGACCGGCAAAGCCTGCAGGCACACATCGATAACAAGAGCGATCTCGAAACCTTTTTTGCGCAGGCTCCGCATCTCCATCCGAACGCCTCCAAAATTACAGGGGTGATCTGCGGGTACCGGGTGGAAGACATCAAGGATGAACTGATGCAAAAAATTCGCTACATGGACAAACTGGTGGATGAACTGGCCAAAGGAAAGGCCATGGAAAAGATCCTGCGGACCTAAGAACTCCCTCCGCCTGGTTTTATTTGTTTATGAAAAAAGAGGCCTCGGCGGTCTCCTGATCGATATTATTAAAAAAGTAAAAACCTTTGGACGGAAAAAATATTTTCATCGTTCACTTATGCCCCAAAACCCGATCCCGCGTTCACTATCTTTAGCGCGAATCAAATGCTTTACATTCACCTGATCCCTGTAGGATCAAGATCCATCCCCTTCACCGATACAACAACCCGAACCATGAGCCCCCTTAAAAGCAGTCTGCTTCTATTGTTCACTTTCATCTTGCAGCATCCGTCTGCCGCTCAAACCGCCCTGAACACGGTGGAATACGGGAACAACCCGGCGGCAGGAAGCTTCATCACCATAAACGGAGCGAAGCAGTATTATGAACTATACGGTCAGGGCGAACCGCTGGTACTTCTTCACGGCAACGGCGGGAGCATTGGGTATATGAAGCCTCAAATCGAATACTTTTCAAAAAA
>JAEUTF010000154.1 GCA_016788185.1 Bacteroidia bacterium
GTGTATTTCTTCAGATCGGTGTTGAAAATACCGTGATGGTCGATGCTGTCCAGCCTGACCTGTCCGGAGGCATGAATTATTCTGTTTTTGGACGTGAGAATTCCTACATGGATGATGCGTCCTTCTTCGTTATCGAAGAAGGCAAGGTCGCCCGTTTGCGTTTCATCCAGCAGATGGATGGTTTGTCCCTGCTCGGCCTGCATCCAGGCATCCCGTTTCAGGGAAACGCCACTGAGCTTGTACGCCATTTGTGTGAGCCCGGAACAGTCAATTCCGAAGGGACTTCTGCCTCCCCAGAGATAGGGCGCATTGAGGTACATGTAGGCATTTTCAACCACGAATTTTCCGGAGCCGCTGTTTTCAGCCTGACGGGCATTGCCTTCAAAATTATAATTGATGTTGCCGATTCTGCAATGTCCGGAGCGGTACCAGGGTAAAACGCTTCCCAGCAAAACAGACGTAATGCTCTGGTGGTTGATGAGAATCTGTACAAGATCGAAGCTTAAAAATGGCCGGCTGCGTTGCAGTTCATTGTATTCGGTGAGGCTCAGCGCGGCATGCTGTGATTTCTGTATCCATCCTTCGTAGTCGTCAAACGTGATACGCACCCTCAGCCATTCACCCTGTTCCTCAAGGATCGAGAAAGTTTCGCCGAAAAGCAATTGTGACACCTGTTCACTGCGGTGAGCGGCCTCGGCACGAACGGGTATGACACTTAAGGAGCAGATGCCGTAGTTCATAGGTGGTTTCCGCTCATACGGATGTACATGCGGAAGGGTTGCTTACAGTCGTTCAATGACGATGGCCGAGGCGCCGCCGCCGCCGTTGCAGATACCGGCAGCACCAATTCTGGCATTCCGTTGTTTCAATACATTCAGCAGGGTGACTACAATCCGTGCTCCGGAACAGCCCAGCGGATGTCCGATCGAAACAGCGCCGCCGTTGACATTCACTTTTTCGCCGTCAAGCTGCATCTCCCGGTTGTTGGCTAACGCCACCACCGAAAAGGCTTCGTTGATTTCGTAGTATTCCACATCGCTCATCTTCAATCCCGCCTTTTCTACGGCACGGGGCAATGCTTTAGAGGGAGCCGTGGTAAACCATTCAGGCGCTTGTTGCGCATCGGCATAGCTACGGATCTTCGCCAGTGGTTTTATACCGAGTTCTTCCGCTTTTTCCCTGCTCATCAGCACCAGGGCGGCTGCCCCGTCATTGAGTGTACTGGCATTGGCGGCGGTGACACTCCCTTCTTTCACAAACACCGGACGAAGGGAGGGGATTTTATTGAAATCAACTTTTTTATATTCTTCGTCCTCGCTGATCACCAGCGGATCTTTCCCTTTTTGGGGAATGCTCACCGGAACGATTTCATCTTTAAAAAGTCCCTTGGCCCAGGCCGCCTGCGAACGCTTGTAGGATTCAATGGCATAGGCATCCTGATCTTCACGACTGATTTTACATTCGGTTGCGCAAAGCTCAGCCGCATTGCCCATGTGATAGTCTTTGTAAACATCCCATAAGCCGTCTTTCAAAAGACCGTCAATCATCTGGGCATGTCCCAAACGATAACCGTTACGTGCTTTATCCAGGTAATAAGGCACCGCACTCATGTTTTCCATGCCTCCGGCGACCACCACGTCGTTATCGCCGAGCATGATGCTTTGTGCACCCAGCATAATGGCTTTCATTCCGGATGCGCAAACCTTGTTCACCGTAGTGCCGGGAACCGTGTTGGGGAGGCCGGCAAAAATGGAGGCCTGGGTCACCGGTGCCTGCCCGACATTCGCCTGTAATACGTTTCCCATGTACACTTCATTCACCTGTTCCGGCTTCACTCCCGAACGTTCCAGGGCGGCTTTAATGGCGGTGGCTCCCAGTTGGGTGGCACTCACTCCTGACAAGACACCGCCAAAACTACCAATAGGGGTACGAACGGCGGAAACGATATATACTTCTTTCATAACGATGGAATTGAAGGTGCAAAATTAGTAAAAGGGCAAAGGCCGGGGCCGGAATCCAAAGCTTCCTGATTATTTTTTAATCTATATGCTTGTAACTTATCGTAATTGAGAACGATACAAGGCTGCACGTCCATTTCCAGGCAGGCCCGCTACCGGTCTATCCTTCACGTTTCCCTACTATATTACTGATTTCCAGCCGCACCGGCTTACATTTTTCCTACCTTTGCGCCATGAATACCTTCCAAGACCTGGGCCTTAACGCTCGATTAGTGAAAGGCGTTGAAGCTCTAGGGTTTGTGACGCCTACTCCCATCCAATTACAAGCCATTCCCGCCCTCCTCGAGGGCAACCGCGACCTGGTGGGGCTCGCACAAACCGGAACCGGAAAAACCGCGGCTTTCGGACTACCGCTCTTGCATCTGATTAATCTGTCTAAGAATTACCCACAGGCCCTGGTGCTTGCGCCAACGCGTGAATTGTGTGTGCAGATTTACAACGACCTGCTCAATTTTTCGAAAGAGATGAAGGATTTTGATGCCGTTCCGGTGTACGGCGGAGCCAGCATCATGGACCAGATCCGTAAAATCAAACGCGGTGTTCAGGTGGTGGTAGCCACTCCCGGACGACTCATTGATCTGATCAACCGAAAGGCGCTCGATCTCGGCAAAGTGAAAATACTGGTACTCGATGAAGCCGATGAAATGCTCAACATGGGATTCAAGGAGGACATTGATTTTATCCTGGAGAATACCCCGAAGGAGCGCAACACCTGGTTGTTTTCAGCCACCATGCCTCGTGAAGTGCGTGAAATCGCACAGACGTACATGAGCAATCCTTTCGAGATCACCACCGAATCGCGGCAGAAAGGAAATGAAAACATCGAACACTGTTATGCCGTGGTGCGGGCGAAGGATCGTTACGCCGCCTTAAAGCGTTTCGTGGACGCGAACGTGGAAATTTTCGGAATTATTTTTTGCCGTACCAAACTCGAGACACAGGATGTGGCCGAACACCTGATGCGTGACGGATACAATGCCGATTCGCTGCACGGTGATCTTAGCCAGGCGCAGCGTGATAAGGTGATGGGACGTTACCGCGACCGCAGTTTGCAATTGCTGGTGGCCACGGATGTGGCCGCGCGCGGCATCGATGTGCAGGACGTAACGCACGTGATCCATTATAACCTTCCCGATGAACTGGAGAATTACATGCACCGCAGTGGCAGAACCGCGCGGGCGGGTAAAACCGGTATGTCGCTGGCCATCGTTCATTCCAAAGACATCAACCGCATCCGACAGATTGAAAAATCTACCGGGCGCAAGTTCAAGCAGCTCCAGGTGCCCAACGGCATGGAGGTGTGTGAGAAACAGCTCCTGAAGCTGGTAAAGAAGATCCATGATGTGGAGGTGAATGAAAAGGAGATTGAACCTTACCTCGAATCCATTTATCATGAACTGCAGGGTCTCGACCGCGATGAACTGATTCACCGCTTTGTTTCCATTGAATTCAACCGTTTCCTCGAATACTATAAGAATGCTCCCGACCTGAACGCAGAAGTGAAAGCGACCCGTGGGGAGAGCGGAGGCGGACGTGCCTATGGTGATGTGCACAACCGCATGTTTATCAGCATCGGTGCGAAGGATGGTCTGGACAAGGGAAAACTTCTGCGTTTTATCTGCGATACCACGGGTGAAAAAGGAGCCATTTTCGGACGTATCGATGTGCAGGGTGTGTACTCCTTTGTGGATGTATTGCCGGATAGGATTCAGGCCGTGATGAGCGGACTGAACGGAGCGATGTATCATGACCGCAAGGTGCGTACCGAGCTGAGTGAAGTGAAGCCTGCGGGCAGAAAAAAATACGATGGCGAAAGCAGAAGTGAAGGACCTCGTCGCGAGCGATCCTTCGAACGCAAACGTGAAATGTCGTACAGTGGAGGAGGTGGCAAGCGTGAAAAATCCTATGCGGGCCGTGATCCCTGGAAAGACGATAAACCTAATAAAAAGGCAAAGACATCCGAAAGCAAGAGCGGAGCCAGCAGAAAGGATAAGTATAAATCCAGGTGGTAATCCCGTGCCTTTCGCCAGGTACCCGCAACGGCTGTGGAACATGCTATGACTAGCGGCGGCTACTACTTAGTTCGCCTGATACAATATAAACCGGAAGGGGGCCAGTAAAGCCAGCTTGCCTCCGTCCTTCCATAGGATCACCATTCATACCTGTGAAAATATATGCACGAGAGTATACTGATCATTGATTTCGGTTCCCAGTTTACCCAATTAATTGCCAGAAGGGTTCGGGAGTTGAATGTGTATTGTGAAATCCACCCTTACAACCATCTCCCTGAAATCCATTCCGGTGTAAAGGGAATCATCCTGAGTGGCGGACCTGCGTCTGTGCGCGAGGAAAACGCTCCTGCTGTGGATACAAAATCACTTCGGGGCAGGTTCCCCGTTTTGGGGGTATGTTATGGTGCGCAGTTGATGGCTTTGCAGGGCGGCGGCAAGGTGCAGCCTTCCAAAACGAGGGAGTACGGGCGTGCGATGCTTACTGTGAAGGAACGCAGCGATGTTTTCATGGATCATATTGCGGATGAGTCTCAGGTATGGATGTCGCATTCCGATTCCATTACCGAGGTGCCCGATACCTTCAGGGTGATTGCCAGCACCCACGATGTCAGGGTGGCCGCGTACCATGTACAGGGAGAGAACACCTATGGACTGCAGTTTCATCCGGAAGTAGTCCACAGCGTGGAGGGCAAGAGTTTTCTTAAAAATTTCGTTTACAATGTATGCGGTTGCACCGGCGACTGGACACCCGGTTCCTTCATCGATGAAACGGTGGAGGCGCTTAAGAATCAATTGGGCGATGATCAGGTGATTCTGGGATTAAGCGGCGGTGTGGATTCCGGTGTGGCTGCTATGCTTTTGCACAAGGCCATCGGGAAAAACCTGCATTGCGTATTCGTAAACAACGGACTCCTCCGCAAAAACGAGTACGAACAGGTACTCGATACGTATCAGCATTTCGGTCTGAACATTCATGGTGTGGATGCCAGCAGGGAGTTTTACAGCGAATTAAAGGGAGTTAGTGATCCGGAACAGAAAAGGAAAATCATCGGCCGGGTCTTTATCGAAACCTTTGATAGGAAGGCGCATGAAATAGAAGATGTAAAGTGGCTGGCGCAGGGTACCATTTACCCGGATGTGATCGAGTCGGTCAGTGTGAAAGGTCCTTCGGCCACCATCAAGTCGCATCATAACGTTGGCGGATTACCGGAAAAAATGAAACTGAAAGTGGTGGAGCCGCTGCGCAGTCTGTTCAAAGACGAGGTTCGTTTGGTCGGTAAAGCCCTCGGCATGCCTGCCGGACTCCTGAACCGCCATCCTTTCCCGGGTCCCGGCTTAGGCATACGGATTCTCGGTGATATTACAGAGGACAAAGTGCGCATCATCCAGGAGGTCGATGCCATCTATATCGATGGCCTCATACAACACGGCTTGTACGACAAGGTTTGGCAGGCCGGATCCATTTTTCTTCCGGTTAATTCAGTGGGGGTCATGGGCGATGAACGGACCTATGAACACGTGGTGGCCCTGCGCGCCGTCAGTTCCACCGATGGTATGACGGCCGACTGGTGCCATCTGCCCTATGAGTTCCTTGGAAAAATCTCAAACGAGATCATCAATAAAGTTAAAGGTGTAAACAGGGTGGTATACGATATCAGCTCGAAGCCGCCTGCTACCATTGAATGGGAATGAAGAAATTACTCCGGAGCAAGCTGCTGTTCTGGGCGGTCCTTGTCCT
>JAEUTF010000157.1 GCA_016788185.1 Bacteroidia bacterium
TCAGGGATTTCACTAAATTTACATCGATGGAAATCTCCTTCAGTAAATTCCAGGGCACGGGAAACGATTTTGTAATTATGGATGCCTGGGAACAGGAAATCAACTTAAGTACCGACCAGATCAGGCATACCTGCGACCGGCACTTTGGTATTGGCGCCGATGGCCTCATGATCATCCGTCGCCATCCCGAATGTGATTTTGAAATGCTCTATTTCAATGCTGATGGATACCCGGGTTCCATGTGCGGGAATGGAGGGCGTTGCCTGGTGAAGTATGCCTATGAAAGGGGCTACATCGGCAGGCATACCCGGTTTATGGCAGTCGATGGTGAGCATCGGGCTGATATACTGGATCAGGGAGACGTATCACTTCAAATGGGTGATGTGAAGGGGTTCGAAAAGCGTAACGATGCCTTTTTCCTGAATACCGGCTCGCCGCACTATGTTTGCTTTGTAGAGAACGCAAAGAGGACGGATGTGATTGCCGAAGGCAGAAAAATAAGATACAATGAAGAATTTGCAGCCGCAGGCACCAATGTAAATTTTGTTCAGCAGCTTTCCGGTACTTCCATTTTTATCCGAACCTATGAACGTGGTGTGGAAGACGAAACCCTTAGTTGCGGAACCGGTGTGACCGCTGCAGCCCTGGTCAGCATGGCCGGTGTTCCGGGAAAGGACCGGGGTACCGTACAGGTAGAGACTCCGGGCGGGTCGCTGCAGGTGGATTTTGTCAGAAAGGAAAATGGCTTTACAGGCATCCGGCTCATCGGACCGGCCACTTTTGTATTTAAAGGTACCATACGTTATGATCAGGGGGAATAGTATACTGCTGCGGGCCCTGGAGCCGAGGGATGTGGACCTGATGATGATTTATGAAAATGATCCGGAGGTGTGGCCGGTCAGCGGAACTCTGGCACCCTATTCACGCTATACACTGGAACAGTATTATGCCAATGCCACGCAGGATATTTACGCCGCCAGGCAACTGCGGCTGGCCATCGAACTGATCACGGAATTACCTGGGTCAGGGGACACGATTGGTTACATCGACCTGTTTGATTTTGATGCCCAGCACCGCCGGGCCGGAATCGGAATCCTCATCGGCGATGTGAAGCAACGGCAAAAAGGTTTTGCGGCGGAAGCCCTCTCCTTGCTGGTGAAGCATTGTTTCAATACCCTTAACCTTCACCAGCTTTATTGTCATATCGACAACCGCAACGAAAGAAGCCTGCGACTCTTTTCAAAAGCCGGTTTCCGGACCTGTGGTGTCATGCGCGACTGGATTGTTTACAATGGCGAATGGCACAATGTTTCTGTCATGCAGCTGATCAGGCCGAAGGTGATCGTATGATGTTTCGGAGATACACCAGGCAGGTTTTTTTGGCATGTGTGGTAATGGGCATGGCGGCATCCAACTGGTTTTGCGGCAACGATAAAGTGGAAAGCCCGGACGATATAGCCAGAAACAGGACATCCTACGCAGGCTTGTCAGACAGCGCCCGCTATGTCGGGATGAATGCCTGCACCGGCTGTCACAGTGATATCCATAAAAGTTACATGCATACGGGTATGGGTATGTCGTTTGATAAAGCCGGAAAGAGCAAAAGTGCCGGTAATTTTTCAGGACACCCGAATGTATTTGACCCGTACCGAAACATGAACTATCATCCTTACTGGAAAGGCGAGGAATTGTTTTTCCTGGAGTTTCGGCTGGAGGGGAAGGATACGGTCTACAGGAGAGAAGAAAAAATCGCCTACATCGTGGGTTCGGGCCAGCATACCAATTCACATATTTGGGAAAGCAATGGGTATCTTTTTCAGGCGCCCCTCACTTTTTATACGCAAAAAGGGAAGTGGGATCTGCCACCCGGTTTTGAGCAGGGAAACAATACCCGTTTTAACCGGCTGATCGGGCTGGAATGCATGTCCTGCCACAATGCCTATCCTGAATTTGCAGCTGGTTCCGAAAATAAATTCAAAGCGGTAAAAAACGGGATCGACTGTGAACGTTGCCATGGTCCCGGCAGTATCCATGTGGCAGAAAAGAGCAGGGGTATCCTGATCGATACTGCCTCACAAATTGATTATTCCATTGTGAATCCTTCCAAACTTCCCATCGACCTTCAGTTTGATGTATGCCAGCGTTGCCATATTCAGGGTAACGCTGTGTTGAAAGAAGGGAAGTCCTTTTTCGATTTCAAGCCCGGCATGCCGCTCTCCTCCGTCATGGATGTGTACATGCCAGTTTATGCCGGACGAGAGGAAGAACACATCATGGCCTCTCATGCCGAAAGACTGAAAATGAGTACCTGTTTTAAAGCAAGCTCCGAAAAACTGAAAGGCAGCCGTGAAAAGGATCTCAAACCCTTCCGGAAGGGATTAACCTGCATTACCTGCCACAATCCACACATCAGCGTGAAGAAGAGCGGAGCAGAACACTTCAACAGCGCATGCCGCAATTGCCATGACCAGGGGAAGGAGGTCATGTGTTCCGAAAAGCCTTCTCTCCGGCTGAAAAGCCAGGATAATTGTACGGGCTGTCATATGCCGCAGCACGGCACGGTGGATATTCCCCATGTACGTGTTCACGATCACCGTATTGCCATACCAAAGGATTCCGTGAATACGGCAGCTATAAAACAATTCATTGGCATCAATTGCATTAACAATCCCCGTCCGGATGCTCTTTCAAAAGCAGTCGCCTTCATTCAGTATGTGGAAAAATTCGGTATGGAGAAGTCGATGCTGGACTCAGCCATGAATTGTTTGACCCAAAGCAAGGAGAAGGATTTACGTACCCAGTTTCCCCTGCTGGTGCATATCGCTTACCTGAAGGGGGATTTCAGTAAGATCTCTGACTACCTGAATCAAGTGCCTGACATCCTGGCTTCCATCAGCAAAACGAGTTTAGATAACCGGGATGCATGGACTTCCTACCGGGTAGGAGAAGCCTGCCAGCATACAGGCCGGAACAGGGATGCGCTGCTATGGTTCCGGAATGCAAGTCTTCTGGCTCCGTTAAACCCAGAGTTTGCAAACAAATATGCCAATGCACTTGTGTCGGCAGGAAGATACAAAGAGGCCGAACGTATTTTTACAGACCTGAATGCGGAACATCCCGACTACGCCCCGGCTTTTTGCAACAGGGGCTTTCTCCTGCTTTCACAGCAAGGGGATGCCACCGCAGCATTACGGCTGTTTGATAAAGCCTTACAACTGGACCCGGATTATGAACTAGCCCTACTCAATAAAGCATCCGTCTTCATCGTTCAGGGAAAAGTAAAGGAAGCCAGGAGAATTCTAACGCAGGTGCTCAGGATCAATCCGGCGAACGGACAGGCTCTTGAAGGTTTGAAAAGAATCGGGTCTTTAAAATAATACAAATTGGCAAAGAAGAAAAAGAAAATAAGTCCGGGTGCGAAAAGACTGATCTTGTCCTTTACCGCGGTTTTACTTTTTTCAGCATTGCTGATGGTATGGTCCTTTTACAACAAAGTATTTTCACCCAACGTAAAGACCGGCGACAATGCAACACCCTTTGTATATATTCCTACAGGTTCCGGATTTATGGATGTCATGCGCATTCTTGAAAAGCAGGGTTTGCTGAAAAACAGCGCGTCTTTTCAATGGGTAGCCGAACAAATGAAATACACGCGTCAGGTTAAACCCGGAAAGTACCAGGTAAAACGTGGCATGAATAACCGTGAACTCATTGCCTTGCTGCGCTCCGGTAAACAGGTGCCGGTGCGACTCACGTTCAGCAATCTCCGCAGCACAGCGGAACTGGCAGGCGCTATAGGGGGAAAGATTGAAGCCGACTCCGCTTCCATTTCCTTTTTATTCCACGACCGGGAGCACCTGAAGCGGTATGGGTTTACACCTGAAAACAGTCTTTGCCTGATGATTCCCAACACCTATGAGTTCAGGTGGAACACCTCGGCCGAAGAGTTTTTTGAACGCATGGCCAAAGAGTATAAAAAATTCTGGAATGAAAAGCGGAAAGCAAAAGCAAGGGAGGCCGGATTCAGTCAGGTACAGGTCAGCATACTTGCATCTATCGTGGAGAAAGAAACCAGGAAGAACGATGAAAAACCTATTGTAGCCGGCGTATACATCAACCGCTACCAGAAAGGATGGAAACTGGAGGCGGATCCAACCCTCGTGTATGCATCCGGCGACTTCAGCCTGCGCCGGGTACTCAATGAGCACAAAGAAATTGATTCGCCCTATAACACTTACCTGTACACGGGCCTTCCTCCGGGCCCCATCTGCATGCCTTCGGTGTCTTCCATTGATGCGGTGCTGAATTACCAAAAACATGAATACATGTTCTTTTGTGCCCGGGAGGATTTTTCAGGCTATCATGCCTTTGCAAAATCGTACGATCAGCATTTGCTGAATGCCCGGCGGTTTCAGAAAGAACTGGATCGCCGGGGTATCTGATCAGGACATTACAGTTTTACCACGCCTTCTTCTCAAAAACGGTGCTGCTGAAGGTCATCGGATCCACGGGAATAACCCGTATGACAGAATGAAAAAAGACAGAATTTGCCTACCTTCGCGCCATGAAAATCGGTATTCTCAGAGAAGAAAAAATTCCGCATGATAAGCGTGTTCCCTTTACTCCTGTACAGTGTAAATTTCTGATGGAGCAGTTCCCTCAGTTAAAGATCGCCGTTCAGCCCTGCGATTACCGTTGCTATACCAATGAAGAATACCGTTCGCACGGCATCCTGATGCAGGAAGATCTTTCCGACTGTGAGATCCTGATGGGCGTCAAGGAAGTGCCCAAAGACCTGCTGATACCCGGCAAAAAGTACCTTTTCTTTTCGCATACCATCAAGAAACAGCCGCACAACCAGGCGCTGATGAAAGCTGTGATTGAGAAGAAAGTACACCTGATTGATTATGAGTGCATGGTGGACGAACTGGGTCATCGGGTCATCGGTTTCGGAAGATGGGCGGGGCTGGTAGGTGCCTATAATGGCATCATGGCTTATGGCCTCAAGTACGGCCTTTTTAAGCTGAAACCCGCGCATCTCTGCTATGATAAAAAAGAGATTTTCCGTGAACTGGAACAGGTAAATCTGCCGAATATTAAGATTGTGGTGACGGGGGGAGGACGTGTTGCCAACGGGGCCATGGAGACTTTGGGTGTACTCGGAATGCGGAAAGTAACGGCGTATGAATTCCTGCACTATTCCTTCCGGGAGCCGGTGTATGTGCAGTTGCATTCCGAAGATTATTATAAGACCAAAGACGGATCCGTATTCAGCAATCAGGTCTTTTACCATCACCCCGAAAAATTCGATTGCAGTTTTGCTTCAGGCAATTCCTATGCCTCCTTCTGCGATCTTCTGATCCATTGCACCTACTGGGATCCGAAAGCTCCTGTGCTTTTTACCCGGGAACAGATGCGTGATCCTAAATTTCACATCAGTGTCATTGCGGATGTAACCTGCGACCTGAATGGCAGCATTCCATCCACTACCCGTACCAGTACCATTGAAGATAAATTTTACGGGTACAATCCGAATACCGAATCGGTGGATGAGCCCTTCGCGCCGGCGACTATAACGGTGATGGCTATTGACAATTTACCCTGCGAACTGCCCAGAGATGCCTCGGAAGGATTTGGAAAACACCTGATGGAAAGAGTGATGCCGCAGCTGGTCGGGGAAGATGATGGCTTGATTGAACGGGCTTCCATTGCCAGGCAGGGAGCGCTTTTGCCACGTTTTGAATACCTGCGTGATTACATTGCCTGAACGGTTATTCAAGGCTGAAAAAAATAAAGGGAGCGGAACAGGTTCAGGCCATTTGATTCTCGGATTCCTTGAGTCTTGCAATGGTGTCTACCGGAGAAGGGGAGTTGAAAACGGTGTTTCCGGCTACGAGGATGTCGGCTCCTGCGCGGATCAGCTCCGGGGCATTCTGTAAATCCACCCCGCCGTCTATTTCAATTTTCGCAGAAGAATTTTTCCGCATAATCAGGTTCCGCAAATCATCAATTTTGCTGTACGTGTTTTTAATGAACTTCTGTCCGCCAAAACCGGGATTTACCGACATCAGGACCACTACATCTATTTGCGCGATCACTTCGGAGAGCTGGGAAACCGGGGTATGCGGGTTGATGGCCACACCGGCCAGCACCCCCAGCTGACGCAATGATTGGATGGTACGGTGCAGGTGCGTGCAGGCTTCGAAATGAACCGATATAATGGCGGCACCGGCATCGGCAAAAGCCGCCAGGTATTTATCCGGCTCTACGATCATCAGATGTACGTCCAAGGGTTTGCGGGCGTGCTTTTTAACGGCTTTCATTACCGGAAAACCAAAGGAGATATTGGGAACAAAAACACCGTCCATCACATCCACATGAAACCAGTCGGCACGGCTTTCATTGATCATTTTAATATCGCGCTGCAGGTTTCCAAAATCAGCAGATAAGACAGAAGGGGCAATCAGGACGGACATGAGTAGGATTAGCTTCCTACAAATTTCGTGAAAAATTCCGATTCCCGGCCGGAATAAAAGCGATGACGCAGAGGAGCGACCGATTCGACGGGACCTCATCGAATCGGTATGTATTAAAAAAAGGAATCCCTGTGATTCCTCACAGGGATTACCTTCCTAAACCCAAAACCAAGAAATGTGTTTAACCCAGGTAAGTCTTGAGGATCTTGCTCCTGGACGTATGTTTCAGCCGGCGTATGGCTTTCTCTTTAATCTGGCGTACGCGCTCCCGGGTGAGTTCAAAACGCTCCCCGATTTCTTCCAGGGTTAGCGGGGTTTCATTGAGTCCGAAGTACAGGCGGATCACGTCTGCCTCGCGGGGCGTAAGGGTATACAGGGCGCGTTCGATTTCGCGGCGCAGGGATTCGGTGATCAGGTTGTTTTCAGGTGAAGGGGCGGCCTCTTCACCGGGCATCATGTCCATCAACGTGGCGTCTTCTCCCTGCACCAGCGGAGCGTCCATAGAGATGTGACGGCCGGAGGATCGAAGTGTATCCAGCACATCATCAATGGGAATATTGAGCAGGGTGGATAGTTCTTCATTGGTAGGCTCGCGTTCAAACTCCTGCTCCAGTTGAGCAAAAGCCCGGTTGATCTTATTGATAAAGCCGATTTTATTCAGGGGGAGACGCACAATCCTGGCCTGCTCTGCAAGGGCCTGCAAAATGCTCTGGCGGATCCACCATACGGCGTACGAGATAAATTTAAAACCCCTTGTTTCGTCAAAACGCTGGGCAGCCTTAATCAGACCCAGGTTTCCTTCATTGATCAGGTCTCCAAGCGTCAAACCCTGGTTCTGGTATTGTTTGGCTACCGATACCACAAAACGCAGGTTGGCCTTGGTCAGCCGTTCAAGCGCGGTGCGATCGCCTTCCTTGATGCGACGGGCTAAGTCTACTTCCTCTTCAGGTTTCAATAGCTCTACTTTGCCAATCTCCTGCAGGTATTTGTCAAGCGACGCTGTCTCACGGTTGGTAACCTGCTTGGTAATTTTTAATTGTCTCATGTTCTCGCAAAATGATTATGGCACCGTAACGTCGCGCAAGGAAAGGAGGTTGCGATTTTTTATTTGGCTGTGTAAGCCTCTCTGTAAGGTTCAGGACGCATCCTTCAAAAGCCCGTCGATGAATCCAGAAAAGGGGGTAGGCCGGTATTTATATTACAGGTTCGTGAGCGGGCATAAAAAAAAGAAAACCTGCCATAACTGGCAGGTTTTCAATATGTTTACCTTAATACTTCAATCCTTACTGGGGATTGGGAGCCACCCTTTCAGGACGCTTCTCCAGTAAAACCTTACGGGAAAGGCGATACTTACCGGTTTTCTTGTCGATCTCCACCAGTTTTACTTTAACGATGTCTCCTTCTTTGAAAACACCGTCCATTGTGGCCAGACGCTCGTTGGAAATTTCAGATATGTGCAGCAAGCCATCTTTTCCAGGCATAAACTCAACGAAAGCTCCGAAGGTGGTAATGGTTTTCACTTTTCCTTCGTACACTTCACCTACTTCGGGCTCCGTAACGATACCTTTAATGCGCGACAATGCAGCCTCGATGCATTCTTTATCGGGCGATGCAATCTCTACGTGGCCTTCGTTGTTGATTTCCTCGATGGTAATGGTGGTGTTGGTGAGACGCTGAATTTCCTGGATGATTTTACCTCCGGGTCCGATGATCGCACCGATGTACTCTTTCGCTACCCTCAGTTTAACAATACGTGGGGCATGCGGCTTGTAATCCTCGGCAGGGGCAGAGATAGTCTTATTCATTTCGCCCAGGATATGAAGGCGTCCGTTGCGGGCCTGCTCGAGTGCCTGGAGGAGGATGTCGTAGGGAAGTCCGTCCACTTTCAGGTCCATCTGACAGGCGCAAATGCCCTTGGAGGTACCGGTGACTTTGAAGTCCATGTCACCCAGGTGATCTTCATCGCCAAGGATATCACTCAATACGGCAAAGTTGCCTTTGCCATCGGTGATGAGACCCATCGCAATCCCCGAAACCGCTGATTTGATTTTGATACCAGCATCCATCAGGGCCATACTTCCGGCACAAACGGTGGCCATGGAAGATGAGCCGTTGGACTCAAGAATATCGGATACAATACGGATGGTGTAGGGGTTGAGGTCTTCTCCCGGCATTACCTGACGCAATGAACGGAGGGCCAGGTTACCATGTCCTACTTCCCGACGGCTCTGACCGCGGTTGGGCTTTACTTCGCCGGTGCTGAAGCCGGGGAAGTTATAGTGCAACATAAAATTGTTCGTGCCCTGGTACATGGCCTGGTCGATGATTTGCTCGTCGAGTTTGGTGCCCAGCGTAACGGTGGTCAGCGATTGCGTTTCACCGCGAGTGAAGAGGGCAGATCCGTGTGCAGAAGGGAGGTAGGCCACTTCCGACCAGATCGGACGGATGTCGGTCAGGCCGCGGCCATCCAGACGAATGCGCTCTTTGAGAATCATATCACGCATCGCATCGTATTCCACGTCGTGGTAATATTTCTTGATCAGCTTTTCCTTCTCAGCAAGTTCTTCCGCACTGAAAGTGGCCAGGAATTCATCCAGGACAGCCTTAAAGCCAACTTTCCGCTCCTGTTTGTTCGGGTTGCAGCGACGGGCTACGGCATACACTTTATCGTAGGTTTCGCGCTTTACCTTTTCACGCAATTCCTCATCGTGCGTCTCGTGTGAGTATTCACGCTTCGTCACACCACCCAGTTTGGTGGCCAGCTCCAACTGAGCCTGGCACTGCACTTTGATGGCATCGTGCGCAATGCGGATGGCTTCGGCCATGTCGCGCTCCTGCACTTCATCGCATTCACCTTCTACCATCAGGATGTCTCTGGCAGTTCCGGCAACGATCAGGTCAATGTCTGCATCATCGAGCAGCGAAATTTTTGGATTTACCAGGTATTCACCGTTGATCCTGCAAACGCGCACTTCCGAAACCGGTCCGTTGAAGGGGATGTCGGAAATACTCACCGCGGCAGAAGCAGCCAGACCGGCAAGACTATCGGGAGCCACTTCTTTATCGGCAGAAATGAGGGTAACCTGAATCTGGATTTCAGCATGGTAATCATCCGGGAAAATCGGACGCAGGGCGCGATCGATCAGGCGGCAAACAAGAATTTCTGCTTCGGTCGGACGGGCTTCACGACGAAAGAAGGAACCGGGGATTCGGCCCGAAGAGGCGAATTTTTCCTGGTAATCTACTGTGAGGGGTAAAAAGTCTACGCCTTCTTTGGCTTCGGGCGAGGAAACTACGGTAGCAAGAAGCATGCAGTTGCCCTGACGGACAATCACCGAGCCATGTGCCTGTTTGGCAAGACGGCCGGTTTCAATAATAATTTCTCTTCCATCCGGCAGAAGAGAGGTAACGGAGGTTGCTTTTGGTTGCATTTTGACAGCTTTTATAATGTTCGTCTATTGTAATCTGGTAGGAGGTCAGCTTTTGCCGGAAAACGTAGATGCGCTTGGCACCGGGTTCTTGATTCCGGCTTCGAAAACAGGAGAGGATAAAATAAAAAAAGGCAATTCTAAGATTGCCTTTTTCTGAGATGCCTGCTCCGGGCAGTTTATTTGCGAATACCGAGCTCGCTGATGATGGCCCTGTAACGAGTGATGTCTGTTTTGTGTAGATAATCCAGCAGACTGCGGCGTTTGCCAACCAGCGATATAAGGGCACGCTGGGTGGAAAAATCCTTTTTAAAGGTTTTCAGGTGACCCGTGAGGTGATTGATGCGCTCTGTGAACATGGCGATCTGAGCCTCTGATGAACCGGTATTTTTTTCGTTTTTACCGTGTTTTTTGAAGATTTCTTTCTTCGATTCAGTATTTAATAACATGGCAGCTTCTGCGATTTTACTTTTTTCAGGAGGGCAAAGATACGAAAGGACTTGCTATTCACCAAGCAGATACTGAATGTTTTTAACAGAAAGCTGTTTTTTGTTCATATCGTCAACAATTTAATTATCAATTAATTATATCACAAGCGCTGTCCTGTCTTTAAAATATTCTCTGCCCGGTTCACGGTCCAGCCGAAATCGCCGGAAAACAGTTGAAGCCTGATTTCGGGCAATGTAAGCCGGGCATCAGTACCGGGCAACCCGAGCGTTACTACGGCCTTAAGCATCGCTTCTTCCTTCTCCTGAAGAATAAATTCCAGACTGGCATCCACAAATCTCCAGGAACCGTAATCCTGCAACATGGCCATTCTGAATTCCTTTTTGTGGTTGATGTTAAAGAGTCTTCCATCCACCATCAGCCGGTCGCCCGTGTACACGTTCAGAAATCTCCAGTCGTCACTGAAAATAGTCAGCAAAAAGCCGTTTACCGCATCCTGAATATCCGTGCGTGGATTGGAGTGAAAATCTTCGTAAAGGAAATGGTAATACGTGTCCTTCATCCGGAAAGCGGGTACTTCCTCCAGCATGAGTTCTTCCGTGATAAAACGGTAAATCTCTTCATCGGTATAGTCCGATAAAGTATCCAGCCGGATCCTGTGCTGTTCCAAAAGCTGGAGGGCCACGTTCAATTCCTGCTGAATTTCTATGGAGGCCATTTGACCGGCATTGGGGAAGCTGGGAAATCCGAGGTATTCCTCTACCGTCACTTTCCGGGTGTCCGACAACATTTTTTCAAATATCTCGCCGATGCTGGCCAATGCAGGACTGACTTCCTCAAAACAAGCCGGGTCAAGGGCCTTCAGCGCTTTTACGTATCGTTTCGGCTTGCTGTCACCCTCCGGCATAAAAGCGAAACAGGCATGCGTTTCCGGTAATTCATGGTTTGTTTTCTTCATGTTGCTGATTTAAGGCCTTAAAAGTATCAGCAAGAGGGAGCCACAAACGTTGAATAAACGTTTACAGTCGATTACAAATGTTTCGGTTAGCTATATTATTAAGCACTATAACTTTCGGCGGAAAGGGAAAGTATCAATGCTCAAAGAAAGCCAGCAATTGCGACAGTCTGGCCTTTAACTCAGTCCTTTTCACAATGAAATCAAGGAAGCCATGTTCCAGAACAAATTCGGAAGTTTGAAAACCTTTGGGCAGATCCTTCCCGATGGTTTCTTTTACCACCCTTGGACCAGCAAAACCAATCAGGGCACCGGGCTCGGCAATGTTCAGATCGCCCAGCATGGCAAAAGAAGCCGTTACGCCGCCGGTGGTCGGGTCGGTCAGAAAGGAAATATAGGGAACGCCGGCGGCTGAAAGCCGGGTTAACTTGGCAGAGGTTTTCGCCATTTGCATCAGTGAAAAGGCGGCCTCCATCATCCGGGCACCTCCAGATTTTGAAATGATCATGAAAGGAGTGCGGTGCTCGATGGAGTAGTCGATGGCGCGGGCAATTTTTTCTCCCATGACGGAGCCCATGGAACCGCCAATAAATTTAAAATCCATGCAGGCGATGGTAATGGGATGACCGTTCAACTTGCCGGTGGCCGTACGGATGGCATCTTTTAGACCGGTTTTCTTCTGAGATTCCGCCAGGCGGTCGTTGTATTTCTTGGTATCCACAAACTGAAGCGGATCCCCTGAACTGATGTTGGCATTTAATTCCGTGAAACGGTTTTCATCGAAAAGCATGGCAAAATACTCTTCAGAGCCGATGCGCTCATGATAGTCACATTTGACGCACACCCACATATTGTCTTCATGTTCCTGCGAAGGGATGATCGACTTGCAAGAGGGACATTTATACCACAGGCCTTCAGGGGTCTCCTTCTTCTCGTGTGTGGCAGTAGTAATGCCTTCTTTTATCCTCTTAAACCAACTCATAGGCTTTGTATACGGTTCCGGTCTTATGGTTTAACGAAAGTCCAATCTGTTACGAATATACGAAGGATGAATATGCTGTCATGATCAGCGTCCATCTCCCTGCATCCACGCCCGGGGCATGCATTCCAGGTCACAGATTCAGAGACTAATTACGCGATGGTCACCTCTTTGCAGAGGTACACATCCTGAATTGCATGGAGCATTCCGATGCCTTCCGCGAAGGGTTTCTGGAAGGCTTTACGGCCCGAAATCAAGCCCTGTCCACCGGCACGTTTATTCACTACGGCTGTGTTTACAGCTTCCGCCATGTCACTGGCGCCCTTGCTTTCTCCGCCCGAATTGATGAGCCCCATTCGTCCCATGTAGCAATTGGCTACCTGGTAACGGCACAGGTCAATGGGGTGCGCCGTGGTCAGTTCATCGTATACTTTTTTATGGGTCTTACCGAAGTTGACAGCGGTGTATCCACCATTGTTGGTAGGTAATTTCTGTTTGATAATATCCGCCTGAATGGTCACACCCAAATGATTGGCCTGACCGGTAAGATCGGCAGCGGTATGGTAATCCACACCATCCTTTTTAAAAGCGTTGTTTCGGGTATAGCACCAGAGGATGGTCGCCATTCCGAGCTCATGGGCCCTTTCAAAAGCCTGGGCCACTTCCACAATCTGACGTGAAGATTCTTCCGAACCGAAATAGATGGTGGCTCCAACCGCTACGGCCCCCATGTTCCAGGCTTCTTCAACTGAACCGAACATGATCTGGTCGAATTTGTTGGGGTAACTCAGGAATTCGTTGTGATTAATTTTAACGATGAAAGGGATTTTGTGAGCATACTTTCTGGATACGGAAGCCAATACCCCGTACGTGGAAGCTACGGCATTGCAACCGCCTTCAATGGCCAGTTTTACAATGTTCTCCGGATCGAAAAAGATAGGGTTGGGAGCAAAGGAGGCCCCTGCACTGTGTTCAATACCCTGATCGACCGGAAGAATACTGACATAACCGGTTCCGGCGAGCCGACCGTGGTTGTAAATGCTCTCCAGGCTGCGCAGCACCTGGTTGCCGCGGTTACTTCCCGCGAACATCCGGTCTGTAAAATCAGGCCCGGGAAGGTGAATATGCTCTTTGGAGATGGTTTTACAGGTATGGTTCAGCAGATTATCGGCGTCGTTACCGAGGAGTTCACGGATCTTTTGAATCGACATAAGATATTGTTTTATAAATAATTGGCCTAATATGCAGGGCCTTTCTGCGATACAAATCTAATCAAAATCGTTGAAGCAAAACAAGGCTCTTCAGGGTACTCAAAAGCCCCCCTTGTTAGAGAGGAGATCCAGCACACTGAGTTCCGGGGCGAAAGGAGATTTATAACTGAATACCTGCGGGTAGGGCGCTAGCGGGGGCAGCGTTTGAATCCGGGCCAGATCGCTAAAGCTTCGTAAGTCAGTTATTGGACCGGGTGCAGGCTCTTTGAAAACCTGCGGCGCAGGGAGTTTTAATTTGGCAAAAAGCAAGTGGTTGATGGCTGCATTCAGGTCGGTCAGAAAGGTGGGTTTGCGGTCATAAATCGCAAAAAGCGCATCTTTGAAATATTCAAAAAACGGGGAACTGTTATAGGCGGAGAACAGTGCGCCTTTGTGCACCCTAACCCAGGATTCGCGGTACGATATACGGATGTCACTCACCGGAGCTTTCCTGCCGGCGCCGTGTTCTACCGGAACCGTCAGGCACTGAACACCGTTTGGACCCAGAATATAGCTTCTGTTTCGTAAACTTTGCTTCTGCCAGATCTCCTGTTCATCCACCAGAATCTGATCCGCATCGCGGATCAGAAAAAGCAATTCCCTCAGGGGAAGATAAAGACTTGAAATCAGAACCAACTGGCCATTTCCGGCATCAGTCATTGTTGTAATGGATCACATTGAAGAGGCGACTCCAGCGGATCTTGCTGAGGAAGGAACCGTTGGTATCCCACGACATCCAGATGAAAACAGCCTTGCCCACCACATGATCTTCGGGTACAAATCCCCAAAAGCGGGAGTCGGCGGAATTGTGCCGGTTATCGCCCATCATGAAGAAATAATCCTGAGCAAAGGTGTAGCTGCTGCTTTCCCGGCCATCAATGAAAACCTTCCCCTCCCTTTCTTCCAGTGTATGGCCTTCGTATTTCGTGATGGCCCGCTTGTATACACTGATGTTCTCCGGGCTGAGCTGAACGGTTGCTCCCTTTTTCGGAATGAAGACCGGCCCGTAATTGTCCATGTTCCAACGGAGCTTCGGGTCAAAGGGGTAGATATAATCTTCGTATTGTCCTTTGGGCATGGTCATCACCTCGAGGCTGCTGACATTCGGAAGTTTCTTCAGCTCCGCGGCCGCACTTTCGGTAAGGCAATAGCGGTATTCTCCCGCCGAATACGCCGGCCCTCCATCCGTAATGTCGTTTTTACGAAGGACGCGGTCGCTGAGACCGCTGCCCGATGTTTTTATATCATAGACATACTGACTTTTCCGGGGCTGCATGGCCTTTTTACCGTTGATGTACAGGATGCGGTCAATCACCTGCAGGGTGTCGCCCGGAATACCCACACAGCGTTTGATGTAATGGGTCTGTTTGTCGATCGGACGATCGTCTTCCATCGGATAATTGAACACGACGATGTCATTCCTTTTAACTTCGGAAAATCCCGGAAGCCGGTAATAGGGGAGTTTCCAGGCTTCTGAATAGGACTTACCGCCAATCACCGGAATTTCCTGGTGCATAAAAGGGATGGACAACGGTGTCATGGGCGTACGGGCACCGTAATGCACTTTACTCACGAACAGGAAATCGCCTACCATGAGTGTCTTTTCCATGGATGGAGTAGGGATGGTAAAAGCCTCAATAAAGAACGTACGGATGATGGTGGCGGCAACCACAGCGAAGATGATGGCGTCAATCCACTCGCGGGTTTTGCTTTTTCTTCCGCTGCTTTGCCAGAATTTCCAGTTCATAGATGGTGATTAAGAGGTCGAATTTAGAATATTAATTTTTTCTGAGGGTGCAATCAGCGATCGGGATGTCCGAACAGTACATCTCCCATACCGAATACGCCTTTTTTATCTTTCAGCCATGATGCCGCCAGAAGGGCTCCGGCGGCAAAGCCATCCCGGCTGAATGCTTCATGGCGGATGCTGATTTTATCGATGGGTGACACCCAACTGATTTCATGTTGTCCGATCACGTCCCCCTCACGGATGGAGTGTATCGGTAATACGTCATGCTGTAATTCCAGGTTTCCCTGTACCAGTGCCCAGGATTTCAACTGCTCATGGCTTTGCATAAGATCGTGCGCCAGGGTAAGGGCTGTTCCGCTGGGCTTGTCCAGTTTGCGGGTATGATGTACTTCTTCAAGAAAGGGATGATACTCCGGGTGCTTATTCATCCAGGCCGCCAGTTCGCGGCTCAGCTGAAACATGATATTCACCCCCACGCTGAAATTGGTGGCCGTGAGCAGGCTTCCACCTTCCTTCCTGAAATGTTCTCGGACTTCTTCCCACTGTTCATGCCAGCCGGTCGTGCCGCTAACCACCGGAATGCCGGCTTCGAGGCACCAGAGCAGGTTGGCGGCTACTGCATCCGGCCGGGTAAATTCAATGGCAACGTCGGCCTTTTTCAGGTCGGCAAGGCTGAACTCGTGACGGTTAAGATGATTGATGCGAAGTACGATCTGATGTCCTCCCGCCAGGGCTTGCTCCTCTACAGCCATCCCCATTTTTCCGGTTCCGATGAGTGCTATGTTCATGCTTCCGACGTTAGAAACTTAGTGTAAGTGATAAGCCGGCGTTGGCCATGCCCGGCGCCGGTTGCACCAATGGACTCCATTGAAGGCTGATGTTATCGTCGACACTGAAATTAAAGAGGTGGGCATCCACATGGGCATCGATGATGTTGAGCACATAAATGACGGTAAAACCAATGTAAGAGAGGTCACGGTTGCGGCGGTAAAAATCGCTAAGGGATTTCAGGTTGTCTTCGGTGTAAATGTTGGCGTATTCGTCTACCGTGCCGGGATCTTCGTCGTAGCGCAGCAGGAGGGCCTTGTCAAACTTTTTATAATTATCGTGGTTGAATTTGATGAGATAGCCCATCCCTGCAAAGGCGGCGTAAATGACCGGAACTTTCCATATTTTCCTGTTGTAGACTTGTCCGGCTCCCGGCAGAAAGGTAGAGAGCAGGGTGGCTTTTTTCACCGAGTGTACTTTCCCCGATGAGGTATCCGGAACAGTCAGTGATTTCTGCGCTGCTGCAGTCTGGCCTTCCTGAGCAAATCCGGATCCTGTAAAAATCAGGATTAAAGCAATAAACAAAACCCCTCCGCGTAAAATCCGAAGGGGAGGGATGAAAGGTGCTACTTTCAATTTTAATGTATTTTTTTCAGTCAAAATCCAGCAAATCCATCAGTCGGTTCAGGTCATCGTTACTAAAGTAATTGATGAGTATCTGCCCGCTTCCATTGTCCTTGTGTTTGATTTCAACCTTGGTTTCATAGCGATGTTCCAGGCGGTCCTCCAGGTTGCGGATTTCCACCGCCCAGGGGGATTTCCCTTTTTCTTTCTTCCCCTGTTTTTTCGGGGAGTTCTGTCGGACCAGGTCTTCCACTTTACGCACTGAAAGGTCGTTATCGAGGATGTCGTTAAAAATTTTCAACTGCATGCCGATGTCATCCACTCCAAGGATGGCTCTGGCATGGCCCATGGTGAGCCGGCCGTCGCGAATGGCAAACTGGATCTGGGGCGGGAGTTTCAGCAACCGCAGATAATTGGTCACCGTGCTCCGGTCCTTTCCGACCCTTTCGCCCAGGTTTTCCTGGGTGAGTTTACACTCTTCGATCAAACGCTGGTAGCTGATGGCGATTTCCAGGGCGTTGAGGTTTTCACGCTGGATATTCTCCACCAGGGCCATTTCCAGCATCGATTGGTCGTTGGCGGTACGCACATAGGCCGGTATGGCGTGCAATCCTGCCAGCCGGGAGGCTTTGTAACGACGTTCACCACTGATGATCTGGTAACGCTCCGGCCCCATCTTACGCACCGTAATCGGCTGAATGATACCCTGCGTCTGAATGGATTCTGCCAGTTCCCTGAGCGCGCCTTCGTCGAATTCCGTACGCGGCTGAAAAGGATTGGCTTCAATCTGGTTCAGAGGAACCTGAGCCACGGCACCGGCGACTATTTTTTGAAGGCTGCCCGGAGCCTCTCCCGTAGTTCTGTCAGCTTCAACCGGTGCAGGATTAACATTGCCTTCGAGTAAGGCACTTAAACCTTTGCCCAGGGCTGATTTTTTTGTCGACATAGTAGAAGTAAGTGTTTCGAAAACGCTGATCAGTTCTCGGATATTTTAAGTTTTTCCATGACTTTTTCGGTAAGCACCTTGTCTTCGGCCGACATACCGGTCATGTTATTTTTCTGAAGAATCTCACGGGCCAGGTTGAGGTAGTTGATAGCCCCCTTGCTGGCGGCATCGTGCATGATGATGCTTTCGCCAAAACTGGGTGCTTCACCCAGCTTGGTATTTCGTTGAATGATGGTATCAAAAACCATGTCCTGGAAATGGGTTTTCACCTCTTCCACCACCTGGTTGCTCAGGCGCAGCCGCATATCGTACATGGTGAGAAGAATGCCTTCTATGGCCAGTTCAGGGTTCAGGCGGCTCTGCACAATTTTGATCGTGTTGAGCAGTTTGCCAAGACCCTCCAAAGCAAAATACTCGCATTGAACAGGAATAATCACCGAGTCGGCACCGGTAAGGGCATTGATCGTGATGAGACCCAGGGAGGGGGAACAATCGATGATGATAAAGTCGAATTCGCCCGAAACGCTCTCCAGCACCTGCTTCATCATTTTTTCCCGGTTGGGCATCTGGATCATTTCTATTTCGGCGCCCACCAGATCGATGTGTGAAGGCAGAAGGTAGAGGTGAGGGGTTTTGGTCTCGAGAATGATGTCCTTCGGCGATACATCGTTGATGATGCATTCGTAGATGGAAGTCTTTACGGTCCTGGGGTCGAAACCTACACCGGAGGTGGCATTGGCCTGAGGATCGGCATCCACCAGGAGGGTTTTATACTCCAGCACCGCCAGGCTTGCCGCCAGGTTGATGGCCGTTGTGGTTTTTCCTACACCGCCTTTCTGATTCGCTATTGCTATGATTTTTGCCATGAATAAGGGCTTTCGTTAACTCGTGTAATTTATTGATCTATATGCTTATACTCTTACCAATTTGCATCAATAAAAGTTCTTTCCCAGCCGCCGCAAATTTTCCGAAGGCCTCGTCGTGATCGATTTTGATGTAACCAAATGTATCATAATGCATCCCTATGATTCGGTCGCAGCGGATGAAATCCGAGGCAATGACGGCATTGTCTATACCCATGGTAAAATTGTTGCCGATGGGCAAAAAGGCCAGGTCGATTTTCTTGTAATCGCCAATCAGTTTCATGTCCATGGTGAGAGCCGTGTCGCCGGCATAGTACACATTTCCTTCTTCGGTTTCAAGCAGGAAACCCATGGGATTGCCGCCATATGAACCATCGGGCAAAGAGGAGCTGTGCACAGCACTTACGCATTTTACCTTGCCGAAATCAAAAAACCAATGCCCGCCAATGTTCATCGGGTGGGTTTTATCAAGACCTTGAGCGTTCAGCCAGTTTACAATTTCCCAGTTTGAAATTACCGTTGCGCCGCTTTGTTTAGCAATGCTGACTGCATCGGCGATATGATCAGTATGTCCGTGCGTTATGAGGATGAAATCGGGACGTATACTGCTGATATCAATATCCTTAGCCAGTTCATTCGGGGAAATGAAGGGGTCGAAAAGTAGGACCTTACCATTGACTTCAAGGCAGAAGCAGGAATGTCCGAAATAAGTGATTTTCATATAATTAACTTAATACTAAACTTTTTGAGCCGTCTCTTTACAGCAATCAGCAAAGATAGGAAGCCTCTATCGCCTTTGCTATTAAAAATAGCGAGGGATTTTCAAACTTGTGAATAGAGGGGATTTAAATTATTAACAAAGTGAAGAGCCCATAAGGTTCATTGAAACGCCCTTTAGTGTTTTAAATTGGACTGTAAAAATGTATGAATTCGTTTGGGGGCGTATCCGTCTCAACCCATGATCTGATCGAAAAAGCTGAGATCTGAAATGCAATACGATTTCTATCGGTAAAGAACGAAGCTTCCGCGTTTCTTGATTTCAATAAAACGGCCGTTGTCATAACCTGAGTACTTCAAGACATATACATACGCTCCTTCGGGTGCATCCTTTCCTTCATAGGTCCCATCCCAGCCGATATCAGGGTTTTCACTCCTGAAAAACTGTTTGCCAAAACGGCTGTAAATTTCGAGCCGTCCCGTGAAATCCGTGCAATTCGCCTTGTAATTGTAAATTTCGTTTTTGTTATCCCGGTTGGGGGTAAAGGCATTGGGAAGATAGACCAGACAGTTACAGATATTGAAAGTGAGATAGATGGAATCGGCTGAAATGCCGCATTGGTTAATGGCCGTGGCATAGTACATGCCGGTAATCTGCGGCAGATAGATCGAGTCTGTGGATCCGTCCTGCCAGGTGTAACTGGCTCCGTAGTTATAAGCGCTCAGTACCAGTGGCATTCCGGCGCACAGGATGCTATCTTCCCCGAGAAAGACCAATGGCTTATCCTGTTGATCTATTTCGATGGTGTCGGAGGCGGTGCAATTGTTGATGCTTACCACAACCGAATAGGTTCCAGCAGTATCAACAAAAATGAAAGGATCGCTGCTGCCGGTGCTCCAGTTGTAGATGGCCCCAGAATTGGTTGCATCCAGGAAAATCGGAAACCCTTTGCAAAGGGTGGTATCCGGCCCGAAAGCCACAAAAGGACGGGGGTTGAACGTGACGATCACCTGGTCGCCGGCGGCGCAGTTGTTCAGGGTAACAGTCACTGCATAATTTCCGGAATTAACGACAGGGTAAACCTGGGAACTGCTGCCATCCTGCCAGAGGTAGGTGGCACCGGCGTTTCCGGCATCAAGAAAGACTGTATCCCCCTGGCAGGCCGTTTGGTTGAGCCCAAGGTCAACCACGGGCACAGGGTTGAAAACGGCATCCATCGAATCCACTCCGACACATCCCTGGTTATCCACTTCCACCCAATAAGTACCGCTGGTGGTGATGTCGAGTGTCGGACCATTGGTGTTGTTCTGCCACAGAAAAATGGCGCCGGGAAAACTGCCGGGATTCAGGGTGATGGTGGTACCATCACAGGTGCTGAGATCCGCCCCGAGATCAGGGTTGGGAGTTTGGAGGATCTGAATGGTTTTACGGACGGTGTCCGACAATAATCCCTGCCAAACAATGAGTTCTACATCGTAACTTCCGGCAGTCAGATAAACGTGCTGCGGATTGAGCTGGGTACTGCTATTGGCTGTTCCGGAAGCAGGGTCGTCGAAATTCCATCGTACACTGTCGGGTCCTGCGAAAATGGTGGTGAAACTGGTCGGAGCGCCGGAGCAGGTGTCCGCATACACGAAATCAGCAACGATAAAGAAACTCTGAATAAAATTCGGTAAGCCATACTGTGAGGTCTTTCCGCCAAGGAAGAGGGTATTGGCGCTGAGGCTGCTGGCGATGCCCTGCAGGTTGGGTTGCGCAATGAGGGCCAGAGAGGTACTTTGAAACTGGCAGACATAAATCCTGCCATCGATACCCATCTGCAACGCGCCGATTAACCCGGGAATCGTACCAATGGACTGTCCGGAAGCAATGATGGCCGCCGGGTTTCCGGCATTGAGGTCATACTGAAAAACCTCGCCGGGGTTGCTCGTAGTCCCTACGTACAAGAAACGGTTATCGGGGGAAAATTCAATTCCGTAGACCTGAGGAACAAAAGTAATGCTGACAGGGTTGGAGAGTTGTCCGCTGATGTTGTTGAAATCAAAAATTTCACATTGCCGGAGCCCCCGGATGGCACAAGCCAGTTTCTGGGCGTTGGGAGATGCTTTCAGGTATCCGTGTGCATTGGAAAAGGTGCCGCCATGCACCGCGCCGATGGAGGAGGTTACCGGAGTTGCACTGATTCCAGCACTGGTGATCAGGTAGGCATAAAATTCATTGTTGTTCCAGCCGTGCACGATGACCCATACATCGATGCCGTTGGCATGTCGGACGGCCGTCAGTTTTTCCGTCACCGGGGTAGCGAGCTGAACATTTTTGGTGGTGACGTCGCCGTTTCCTCCGTTCAGACTCATGTCCACTTCGCTGTAGCACAAGCCCCTTGGACCGCCATTCGTATCAACCGTAAAAACATAGTATTTCCCGGTGATTTGAGGGAAGGGAACGATAATGGCCGTTTGAGTGGCCGCCCCGTCGCCGTTGAGACCGTTTCCGGAAGGCATGGGAACATGATTTCGGTCCCAGACGATATTGCCGTTGGTGTAAAATTGAAGATTCCCGCCGGCGTCGGCAATGGTGGCGCAACCTTCAAAGGCATTCATGGCCCCGTTTAAAAGCGGGCTGGGAGGGTTGGTATTGAAATCCAGTCCGGCCTGGTTACCAAAATACCAAAAACGACCTTCCAGGGTTTGACCTGTTACCGGCAAAACCCAAGTCAAGAACCAAACCAGAAGGGGGAATCTGAATGCAGCTTTCATCCAGTACAAAAATGATAAAAAGAGAGTCGCCGTCAAAGCGCTTTTAGGCCTAATCGGCTTTCTGAACGGTAAAAGCAAAGTCAGAAACGGGTGAATGCGGTATCCGATGCCGGAAAAGGGAGGCCAGGGAATAGTGCCAATCCCTTACTTTTGAGCTTCAAAACTTCTCACCATGCGATCCCTGCTTCACCTGTTGTTCCTGCTGTTTATGCTTTGCCGCCCTTCTTCCGTATGGGCACAGCCAGCTGTAAATCACAATTATCCTTATGATACCGTTCCCGGTGATCCGCTCAAAGCAAGGATTTACACGCTGGAAAACGGTCTCAAGGTCTATCTTTCCGTGTACAAGGATGAGCCCCGCTTTCAGTCCATGATCGGCGTAAAAGCAGGTTCCAAGCACGATCCCGCCGATCACACGGGGCTGGCGCATTACCTCGAACACATGCTTTTCAAAGGGACCGATGTGTACGGAACCAACAATTATGAAAAGGAAGCTCCCTTACTGGATACGATTATCAATTTGTACGAACGATATGGCGCCACCTCCGACAGCACACGGCGGGCGATGATTTACCGCCAGATTGATTCGGTGTCGGGTGTTGCTTCGCACTATGCTATTCCCAATGAATTCGATAAGATGATGGCCGGAATAGGTGTTACAGGTGTAAATGCCTATACCTCTAACGAACAAACCGTCTACATCAACAATGTCCCCTCCAACCAGCTGGAAAATTTCCTGACCGTAGAAGCGGAACGTTTTCGCAAGCCTGTTTTCAGGCTTTTTCACACTGAACTGGAAGCTGTGTACGAAGAGAAAAACCGTGCCCTCGACAGTGATAGCCGTAAAGTATGGGAAAATCTCTATGCCGGGCTGTTTGAAAACCATCCGTACGGCACACAAACTACCATCGGCACGGTGGAGCACCTGAAGAACCCCTCTCTCAAAGCCATTAAAAACTACTTTGATACCTATTACGTGCCGAATAATATGGTGATTGCCCTGAGCGGCGACTTTGACCCTGATCAGGCCATTCGCATCATTGACGAGAAATTCGGTAAAATTCCGGCAAAAGAAGTACCTCCGTTTAAGGTTGCCGGTGAGAAGTTCATCAAAGTTCCGGTGGTGAAAGAGGTATATGGTCCCGATGCCGAAAGTGTGATGATCGGGTTTCGTTTCCGCGGGGCCAGTTCAGAAGATGCCGATGTACTGACCGTGGTGGATTATATACTATCGAACGGGCAGGCGGGTCTCCTGGATATCAACCTGAATAAAAAGCAGAAAGTCCTGAGTGCCTCATCCTCTACCAATATCATGAAAGATTACAGCGTTCATTTGCTGAATGCACGTCCGCGTGAGGGGCAAAGCCTGGAGCAGGTACGTGATCTTTTGCTGGCGCAGCTCATGGAAATTAAATTCGGCAATTTCCCCGACTGGATTATTCCGGCCATTGTCACCAATCTGCGTCTGGAGCAGGAAAGGGAATACGAAAGCAACATGCAGCGTGCCTCCGCTATGCTGGGGTCTGAAATGGATGGTGTTGCCTACCGCGACCTGGTAAACCGGATCGACCGGCTTTCGAGAATAAACAAGCAACAGGTCATCGATTTCGTGAGAGCCTGGTACGGTGAAAATTATGTAATCGTTTACAAGAGAACAGGAGTAGACGAGAATGTAGTAAAAGTGGTGAAACCTGCCATAACGCCGGTTGCCACCAACAGCGAAATGCAGACCGAATTCGTGAAGAACGTGCTGTCGTTTAAAACTCCGGATGTAAAACCTGTTTTCATCGATTTCAAACAAGAGATCCAGGTGGTCAAATTAAAGAACGGTATTCCACTCTTTATGGTCAGAAACCGTGAAAACAATTTGTTTAGCCTGAGTTATACACTGGAAATGGGATTTGCGCAGGATAAACGCTGGCCCGTCGTGATGCAGTATCTGAATTACATGGGTACAGCCAAGTTTAATGCATCGCAACTGCAGGAGGAATTTTATAAACTGGGTTGCAGCTTTTCTGCCGGTGCTGGAGAAGATGAAATGAGTATTACCCTGAGTGGTATTCAGGAAAACTTTATCCCCGCCTTGCTGCTGCTTGAAAGCTTATTGTCGGCTCCCGTGGCCGATGAACAGGCCCTCAGCAACCTCGTGGACGATATCCTGAAACGAAGGGAGAATGCACGGCTGAACAAGGGTGAAATTCTGTCTCGTGTGACATCGTATGCACGCTACGGCGCCGATAATCCGCAAACCTACCTGCTCTCCAGAGAAGAACTGAAGCAATTGAAAGGGGCCGACCTGGCTGTTTTGTTGCGAAATCTGACCGGATATTCCCACCGCATCGATTATTATGGTCCGGCCGATAGTGCAAGCGTGCAAAATGTACTGGCCAAATACCATAAGACGCCCAGGGGCCTGCAGTCCATTCCACAGGGGAAAAAATTTGTTGAGGAAAATACCGACGATGGAAGGGTGTTTTTTGTAAACTATGAAATGAAGCAAGCCGAGGTGAATTTCATTTCGAAAGGTGGTCCTTACAGCAGAGACCTTCAACCCTCCGTTCAGTTATACAGCCGTTATTTTGGCGGAGGAATGTCATCCCCGGTTTTCCAGACCCTTCGTGAAAGCAAGGCCTTGGCCTACGCCGTATCGTCGAGGTATGCAGCTCCGTCACGACCCGACCGTTCCTATTACAATTCCGCCTACATCGGGACACAGGCCGACAAACTCCCGGAGGCGATGGCCGGCATGATGGAACTGTTGCAGGAGATGCCGGTTTCGGAAAAAACATTTGAGAATGCGAAAGACGGGGCCTTGCAGGGAATTGCCAGCGACCGCCTCACCAAAACAGAAATTCTTCAGTCCTTTCATGCTTTGCGAAAAATGGGTATCAGCGAGGACTTCAGGGAAGAATTATTCTGGAAAATTTCCGCGTTGAAACTGAAGGATGTGGAAGCATTCCATGCCAGGTACCTCAAAGGAAAGAAATACAGAATCGCTTTGATCGGAAACAAGGAAAAAGTGGATCTGAAAGTGCTGGAGAAATACGGACCCCTGACCGAACTGGAGCTGAACAACGTTTTCGGTTATTAGTGATTAGCGCATTTCAGAAAATAATAAAGAGAGGATTCTTCAGCAGAACCCTCTCTTTTTTTATTCGGTTTGAATCGTATCCCAAATGACTCTTTCAGGTCATCAGACCATTCAGAATCTTTTCCAGTTCCTGCAAAGGCACAACGCCGGATTGTCTCCACATTACTTTGGCATTTTTGAAAGCCAGTAGAGTAGGTACTCCCCGGATGTTAAAGGCTGCGGCGGCGGATGGATTTTTATCCACGTCAATTTTCAGAATGTAGGCCTTGTCACCCATTTTCCCTTTGAGCTCATCGAGTACAGGCGTCATCATCTTACAGGGACCACACCAGGTGGCATAGAAATCAACCAACACCGGTTTCCCTGAATTAATCAGGCTTGCAAAATCCTGTTTGTTTTTTGTCTGTTCCATTGCTCTCAGGCGCCAGTCGCCTTCATTTTAAGAATAGCATTCAAGTTGTCCTGACAACGAACCAAGCTGTCTTCATTCTATCCTCATAGGATCACAAACCTTTGCCATGAGGAATTGCCAGAAACATACAATCTACTCCCGCTTTCTTATCCCTAATAATAGGGATATAGATTTTAACCCCGGCCATCGCCTGAATCAGCATTCATACGCCGGGTTACGCCCGCAGGGCCTTGAAGTTTCCTTTCGATGCAGCATTCAGCTTTACGGAAGCCTTGCTGATAATGTCGAGTACAACGGGCGCTTTAATGGAGTAATATATGTTGATACCGTCACGTGTTGCCTCCAGCACTCCCTTGCGCCTCATGGATGCAAGGTGGTGAGAAACAAGCGATTGCTCCACTCCAAGCTTGGTGCAAATCTGTGAAACAGTCAGTTCACCTTTGGCATCCAGCATCATGATAATTTCAATTCTGGTGGGGTGAGAAATGACTTTCAGGAAGCCGGCTGCCTGATTGATTTTTGTTTTGTTGATTGTCATAGTGCAAAGGAACAACCAAACATGAAAATAGTTTGTGACAAAAGTAACACAGCTACATGATGAAACTCACATGTACTATTGAGCGGCTTTTTTATCTTCTTTCGCTTTCTTCCTGAAATACTTCTTGAAAAGGAAATTGCCGCGCATGGCTTCCAGGTTTTCGTTCAGTAAACGAACGCTGGTATCCAGGTTGTGGAAGATGCTTTTCATGTCGCTTGCCATCACCGTATCACGTGCCAAAACCCCAAGAGGGCCGGGGGTGATGTTAAGGTCTTCCATGAACTCGTGCATGTGGTGCAGGGCCAGTTTGGCCGTATCGGTAGCCGCTTTGAGGTTGACCATGGTTTCCTCAAAATTCCTGGCCGTAGAGTCGTCGGAAAGAATCTTACCTGCCATGCCTTTACCATCGTGAATTTCGCTGAGTAAAAGTTCGGCATCGGTGGTCATCCGGCCGGCTATGGTGGTAGCGGACTCGATGTTGCGGAGCGTACGACGGATATTTTCGGCAGCAATCGAATCGGACATCAGGTCCCACATGGGGCTGCTGTTGTAGATGCGTTTCGTGATTTTCTTGAGGTCAGAAGTTATTTCCAGCACATTGTCATTGGTGGTATTCAGCGTCCGCATCATTTCATCGGTTGCCACCGCCGATAATGAAAGAATGGTGTCGTTGGCCTGCACAAAGGGCGAATCCGAATCCGGTGTGGAAAGGTTCACCAGTTTATTTCCCATCAGTCCGTCTGAACCGATTTCAGCTACTGATTTTTTACGGATGTAGCGTATGCCGTCTTCACGAATTACCATTTGTACCAAAACGGTGGAATCGTTTTCTATGGAGACTTTTTTGATGGTACCGATGGTGATACCGGCAAAGCGTACATTGTTACCCGCTATCAGCCCGTTGACATTATTGAAGCGTACATATACCGAAAATGTTTTGTTAAATAGATTCTGCTTGGTACCAATCAGGTAAAGTGCAACAATCAGCAGGATCGTTCCGGTCATAACGAAAGCGCCTAGTTTTATTTTGCTGGATGTTTTTTCCATTTTCTAATCAAAGAAGGGTTTAATGTTGGGGTCGTCCGAATTTTTCAGCTCTTCAAAGCTGCCCACGGCATAGCAGATGCCGTTTACCAGTACCATGATACGGTTCGCTACGATCCTGGCACAGCCCATATCGTGGGTGATGATGATGGAGGACGTATTGTACTTGTGCTGAATGTCAACAATGAGTCTGCTGATTTCGCGGCCGGTAATCGGATCCAGTCCGGTGGTAGGTTCATCATACAGAATGATATCCGGCTTAAGGATCAGCGTACGGGCAAGGCCTATGCGCTTACGCATTCCTCCGGAAAGCTCGGAGGGCATCAGATCCACCGCATGCTTTAAACCCACATTGTCCAGCGCTTCGATCACCAGTTCATCCACCTCGTCCCTGGTTTTACTGATCCAGTGGCGTCGCAGCGGAAATTCCAGGTTTTCCCTGACGGTCATGGAATCGTACAAGGCAGAACTCTGAAATAAAAAGCCGATTTTTACGCGTATGTGATCCAGGTCGTCCTGGTTCAGTTTGGGGATCTCCTGGCCAAATACTTCCACGAGTCCTTTGTCGGGGGAAAGTAAACCAACCAGGCACTTGATCAGTACCGATTTTCCGGAACCTGATTTCCCGAGGACCACCAGGTTTTCTCCCTTAAACAAATCGAGATTGAATCCCTGCAACACGTGGTTATCCCCGAATGATTTATACAGGTCACGAGTCCTGACCATTACTTCAGCAGAAGGATGTACCGGCTTGGGTGGCGGATGTATTTCCAGGTGCTCCATATCAGGTCAGTCCAAGGATGTCGGCAATTTGAACGGCAATGAGGTCGAGAATGAATACAACCAGGGAGGAAACGACCACGGCGGAATTGGCGGCGATACCGACACCTTCGGTTCCCTTGGTTGAATTATAGCCCTTGTAGCAACCTATGATTCCAATGGCAAATCCAAAGAAATACGTTTTGATCATCGCAGGCAATACATCACCAAACACCAGGGAGTCAAAAACCTTACTGAAAAAGAGATCGAGGCTGACCACGTCTTTAAAATTCACGCCGATGTATGCCGCATAAAGAGAAATACAATCGGCAATGACCACCAGTACCGGCAACATGAGTGTACAGGCGGTGACACGAGTCACCACCAGGTATTTGAAAGGATTGGTTCCGCTCACTTCCATGGCATCAATCTGCTCGGTGACTTTCATGGAACCCAGTTCAGCGCCTATGCTTGACCCGATTTTTCCGGCACAGATCAAAGCCGTGATCACCGGACCGATTTCACGAATCATGGAAAGAGCCACCATCGAAGGGAGGTAAGATTCAGCGCCAAATTCCTCCAGCGTGGGACGAGACTGTACCGTAAGTACCAGTCCCATGATAAAGGCCGTAACACCTACCAGGGGCAGTGTTTTGTATCCGATCACATAACATTGGCGAATCAACTCCGACCATTCGTAGCGTGGTTTGAAGCCCTCCCTGAAGAAGCGGGCGGTAAAATCGGAGATGCTGCCAACCTCCAATAAAAAATCCCTGAACGCTTTTGCTTCCTGCCTCGGCATAAATGTGATCTGATGCTTTTTGCAAAGGTATAAGAATGACAGAAATCAGCTTGATTTATATGCGCACTGGAAAACCGCTTTTGAACAGAGCCGAAAGGAGACCCGCTGTGATGCAGGATCGGATACGGGCGGGTTGCAAGTTCTGAATCTATACTGTTGTCCGATGAAACCCGCCACCATCTGCTGCCAAGGTCCTTTTAAAACCTCTCTTAATTACATGAATTTCAATGATATAATAAAGCCCTGAAGGGTGTTGTAATTGCTGTCAGGTAAAAGGGGTTCACAGCGTGATGATAATCACGCCTGCTTTTGATCCTTATCAAAGATGAAAGAAATGAATCTGTGTACATTTGAACAAAATCAAGATCATGAAAACAGGAGAAACTTTTGCGGAATTTAAATCCATCGCTGACAAACTGGTGAAGGACATTCAGGAAGAATGGAAAGACATCAAAACCAAATGGGCTCCGGCAGAAGAGGAGGCCATACAGCGTTTTGAGGAGTTAAAGAACAATTTCAAAACGACGCTGAACGCCCTGGACAAGGAAATGCAGAACTGGAAAAATTCCAACCGACAGGAGTTGGATGCTGTAAAAGAGAAAATTGATCATCTGTATGTACAACTAAACCTGGGTAAAGCCGAAGGGATGCAGTCGTTTGAAGAACAAAAGCAGAAAATCACTACCGAGTGGAATGCTTTCAAATTAAAGCTCGAGCAAATGCCCGAATATCAAACCATGCAAAATAAACTCAAGGAGGAATTGATTGACTGGAGAATTAAGCTTGACATGATGAAGGTGCAGTTCGCGCTCGGTAAAATGGAGGTGAAAGACAGTTGGAAAAACATTTCCGAAGAACTGGGAAAGGAAGCCGGTCATCTGGGGAAAGCCGTGGAGGCGGGTGCCGGTATAGCGGGAGAGAAGCTCGACCAGTTTGAAGGCGAAATAAAAAAGATATTCGATAAGTTTAAGAAATAATTCCTTCGTATTTAACCGCTGTTTCTGATCTCCAATCAGGATTGAATGCGTGTGAACGTACCTTGCCGTACGATTGCACGCATTCCTGTTTTTTGGAATAAGACAGATCAACTTTTTCCAACTCCCTTTTGTGCTGACTCTTTCTCAGGTTGCACGGTGGCTGGATTCCTGATCCTGGAAAGCATTGTTCTCTTCCAGTTCAGAAACTTAACATTTCATATTCCAGATGCAAAAAAGAAGCTGCATAGGCCCGATTAGCGAAAAAGGCTGAACTTCAGAGAAAGGACCTGGTTTTCTTAGATAAACGGTTCCGCCGGAATCCCGGACTGACGACCTTATAAATCCATGGCTTCGGCAATCATCTCGGCAATATCCTTCACTTTCACTTCTCCTTCCATGTTGTTGAGTTTTACCCCATCAGAAAGCATGGTCATGCAAAAAGGGCAGGCCACCGCAATGGATTCCGGTTTCAGGGCCAGTGCTTCTTCCGCCCGCTCCATATTGATGTCTTTGTCACCCTTTTCCGGTTCCTTGAACATCTGTGCGCCACCGGCACCGCAACAGAGGCCGTTGGCTTTGCTCCGCTTCATCTCGGTCATCAGGCTGTCAAGACGCATGATGACGCGACGGGGCGCTTCATACACATCGTTGGCACGTCCGAGATAGCAGGGGTCGTGAAAAGTGACCTTTTTCCCTCTGTAAGCACCGCCTTCCACCTTAAGCCGGCCGCTGTCCAGCAATTGCTGGAGCAACTGGCTGTGGTGAAGCACTTCATAAGAGCCGCCCAGCTGAGGATATTCGTTTTTTAAAGTGTTGAAGCAGTGCGGGCATCCGGTTACAATTTTCGTTACTTCGTACCCGTTAAGTACCGTGATGTTGTTCATGGCCTGCATCTGAAACAGGAATTCGTTTCCTGCCCGCTTTGCCGGATCGCCGGTACAGCTTTCCTCCGTGCCCAACACCGCGAAACGCATGCCGGCATGGTGAAGGAGTTTGGCCAGGGCCTTGGTTACTTTTTTCGCGCGATCGTCGAAACTGCCGGCGCAACCCACCCAGAAAAGGATTTCCGGTTTTTCTCCGCGGGCCGTCATTTCGGCCATGGTAGGTACTTTGAAATTTTCCATTGAGAGATCTGTGATTAAATCGGGCAAGAGGCTTGTATCAACTTTCTGTCCAGTTCATCCGGTCGGCAGGAGAAAACTGCCAGGGGGCTCCGTTGTTTTCAATTTTGGTGAACATCCCGTTGAGTTCGGCGGGAGCAGCACTCTGTTCCATCACCAGGTAGCGGCGCATGTCAATGATGATGGAAAGGGGATCGATGAGCACCGGGCAAGCTTCCACACAGGCGTTGCAGGAGGTGCAGGCCCACAATTCCTCTGGACGGATGTAATCGTTGAGCAGGGTTTTCCCGTCATCGTGTCCTGGTCCATGGATACGAAGCTGCCGGCCCAGTTCTTCTACACGGTCGCGGGTGTCCATCATGATTTTGCGTGGCGAAAGAAGTTTACCCGTGAGATTGGCAGGGCAGGAGGAGGTGCAACGCCCGCATTCGGTACAGGAATAGGCATCCATCAGTTGCTTCCAGTTCAGATCCCTGACATCCCTGGCGCCGAAGCGCTGAGGGGTTCCCTCCGGAGCAGCGGGAGCAGGAACAGCGGAAGGATCCATCATGAGTTTTACCTCGTTCATCACACTTTCCATGTTGTTGAATTGTCCTTTGGGACTGAGTTTGCTGTACCAGGTATTAGGGAAAGCCAGCAGAATGTGCAGATGTTTGGAATAGGGTACGTAATTGAGAAAGGCCAGTATACCCAAAATGTGGAACCACCAGCAAGAACGTTCGAGCAGGATGAGTGCATCGTTGCTCATCCCATCAAAAAAAGGAACCAACATTCCGCTAACCGGAAATGCACCCGCCTGTACATAGTGAGCAGCGCCTCTGGCCTGCAAAATACTGTCGGTGGCGTTCATGATCAGGAATGCGGACATCAGCAGGATCTCGGTCACCAGAATCAGATTCGCGTCGGTACGGGGCCAGCCTTTCAGCTCCGGCATGATCATTCTTTTCAGGCGGATTATATTTCTGCGCGAGAGAAAAACAAAACAGGCCAGCAGGACGCCCAGGGCCAGCCATTCGAAGGCGGCAATCAGGAAATCATAAAACGATCCCATAAAACTGAGTACGCGGTGTGTGCCAAATAATCCATCGATGATGATCTCCAGCACTTCAATGTTGATGATGACAAAACCAACGTAGATCAGCAGGTGGAAAAAAGCCGCTACCGGACGGCTCCCCATTTTCGATTGACCCAGCGCCACCCGGGCCATCACCTTCCAGCGATCCCCAGGACGGTCATTGATCTGCAGAGGTCTTCCCAGGTGAATATTGGAAGAAACTTCTCTTATTTTGCGGGCGAAAAAATAGATGCCGGTGGCCAGGCACAGCAGGAACAGGAATTGCGACAGCATAATCCGATGTTTATGGTCCGAAAATACATCTTACAATTCAAAATTACCGGAAAAACGCCCTGCATTTTGCAGGATATTATCCACAAGCAACTATTTGCTTTTCCTGCCAAACATCGAAAAATGCACATAACGCTTCGGGTTGTTTTTTAAATCCTTCAGCAGTTCATCAAGGCTCTGTGCAGTATGGTCGAGGTGGAGGTACAACGAATCGTTGTTGGCCAGTTGTCCGAGTGTCCCCTGTCCTTTGTTTATTTTTCCGAACAGTTCATTCATCTCCGATAATGTACGGTCGGCATTGGCAATGGTGCCGGCAAAGCGGGTGGCGGCCAGCGTATCGGAAACCTCCGAAAGGTTACTCAGGATGTGGCTGATCTGCTCGTTGTTGTTTTTCAGATTGGTGGTGATGGAACCCAGGTTGTTCAGCATGACATTCAGCTTGCTCCGGTCGTCGCTCATCAACTGATCGACCGACGCCAGGGTATGGTTCATGTGTGAAATTCCTTCCCGCAAATTGTTTTTGGTAGAGGGATCGAACAATAAATAAAGCATGGAAGCCAGGGAGTCCATGGTGACGATGAGGCGCTCGGTTTTATCCTTGATAGGTCCTACCTGCTTTCCCACCTGTTGTGCAAAACTGAATTCGAGCTCGGCCAGCAGGGTGTCGTTGTCCTGGTGTGGAAGCGGATCATCGCCCAGATCGATACGCAGGGCTTTCGTGCCGATCAGGTCGGAACTGAAGATGCGGGCGACAGAATTTCTGGAGATGAAAACATCTTTTTCAATCAGCAGCGTGACCACCAGGTTTCCTGATTTGTCGGGCATAAAATCGATGCTGTTGACAATGCCGATCCGGTAGCCGTTCATAAAGACCGGGTTGGAACTGACCAGCCCGTCTACATTCGGATAAACCGCATAAAAGCGATTGCGGCTGGTAAAAACATCCTTGCCTTTTAAATAATTCAGTCCCCAGATCAATGCAGCCAGCGCGACTGTAACAAGTATCCCTACTTTTGCTTCGTTCGAAAGTTTCACCGGCCGAAATTAAGGTCTTTTTAGCAGTTGTTCAGCTTCCTGAATGGAAATACGCTGATTCCCTTTGAAAGCCGTGAGAAAGGCATCGCTTTTTCCGTTTGCCTTCACCTGTGCCAGTTTTTTCTTGGCCGCTTCGAGGCTCGAAAAACTACCAATGACATACCGCGTAAAGCCATCACTGGACGGTATAGCCGAAATACCTTCCTCTTTGGTGAATTTTTGTGTATCGGTACCAGGGTTCTTACTTGCCCCTACCTGGATCGTAAAATAAACATCTGTTTTGGCGGGAACCACCGTTGGCTTATCAAGGGGAGGTTTGGCGGGACCTGGAACAGGTGCTTTTACCGGAGCAGATGGAGGCTGCGTTTTGGTTTCGGCGAGTGTGTCCCTGGAAGTATCCTTTTGCCCTTCATTCCTGGCCTGCAGGGTATCCGGAGGAGTTTGCACAGCCGGACTTTCATTCACCGTGTTGTTCCGGGAGGGTACAGGATTGCCGCTTGCTTGTTCACTACCGGCTTCCATGTCCACTTTGTACTCCTTAAATGCCCTGAATATGGCACCGGACATGATTTGCTGTCCCTTTTCCGAAGCAAGAAATTTCTCTTCGGGTTCATGGGTAAGAAACCCGCACTCAATTAATACCGCAGGCATAGCGGTTTTGTACAACACCAGGAATCCCGCTTGTTTAACACCCCTGTTGTAGCGCCCGGCAAAATCAGAAAACTCTTCCTGGATGTTGGAGGCCAGCAGCAGGCTCTGGTTCATAAACTGACTTTGGTAGAGGGAGAAAATGATATTTGCTTCGGGCGAATTCGGGTCGAATCCATCGTATTTTTTCAAATAATCGTCTTCCAGGAGGATGGAGGCGTTCTCACGTTTGGCTACTTCCAGGTTGTCTTCAGATTTATGATTGCCCATCACAAAGGTCTCGGCTCCGTACGCACCTTTTCCTCCGGCATTCAGGTGAATACAGATGAAGAGATCGGCATGTGCCCGGTTGGCAATGTTGGCCCTTTCGTGCAGCGGGATAAAAACGTCGCTTTTCCGGGTATAGACCACTTTGATATCCGGATAGCTGCTTTCTATCAGTTTACCCAGTTTCAGTGCGATATCGAGCGCTATGTGCTTTTCACGGGCCGAAGCACCCAGGCAGCCGGCATCGTGCCCACCGTGCCCGGCATCAATCACCACCGTTTTTATGCGGTAATTATCCCTGGTGGTTTCTGCCAGACTCAGGCCGCTGATGAACAGGAATAGCGATAAGGCAATGAAGAATCTTCTTTTCACGTTGGGTTTTGTAGCTTTGCGGGTTCAAAATTAAGCGTATAATAGGGATAATGAATCGTGTACAGGTAAGAGCTTCCGGCAACTTTTCAACGTCAGTTTGTTGGTTGACCGTATGCCTCTTCCTCTTATTCAGCACTTTTTCACCTGTCCGGGCACAACAAGGAGGAACTGAACCTGCTGGAAACAAAGCGAATGGAGATTCCATCGCCCGGTTGGATTCAAGCCTGAGCAGCCTTCCGGATACGCTGAAGTTAAGTGATTCACTGGCTCTGGCCGATGATTTTAAATCAAAGGTACAATACCATGCCGAAGACTCTATTGTCTATGCTATTGACTCGGGCATGGTGTACCTCTATGGCCGTGCCTGGATGAATTATGAAGATATAAGGCTGGAAGCGGATTACATCGACATCAGCTTTTATACAAAAACATTATCGGCTCATGGGCTACCCGACAGTTTGGGACGTCTTGCCGGCAAACCGGTGTTTATACAGGGGAAAGATGAATTCACGGCCGAACACATCCGCTACAATTTTAACAGCAAGAAGGGGAAAATCACCGAAATCAATACGCGTGACGGCGATAGTTTCATTCACGGAGCAACCGTAAAGAAGCAACCCGACAACACCACTTTCATTAAAAACGGATATTACACCACGTGTGACGATCCCCACCCGCACTATTACCTGAAGGCGGCCAAGATCAAGGTGATTCCGAACAATAAGGTAGTGACCAGTGCGGCCGATATGTACATCATGGATGTTCCTACGCCCATTGCCATCCCTTTTGGCTTCTTCCCGAACCGAAAGGGGAGGTCCTCCGGGATCCTTTTTCCACAATACGGCGAATCACAGCAACTGGGCTTTTTTCTGAAGAACGGCGGGTATTACCTCGGATTAAACGATCACTTTGACCTGGCGCTTACCGGCGATATATACTCGAAGGGAAGCTGGAGGGCCAATGCCTTCAGCAATTACGCCTGGAAATACCGTTTCTCCGGTAATGTATCGGTGAATTATTCCAATACCCGTGTCAGTCGGCCGGAGTTCCCCGACTATAGCCTGGAAGAAGCCTTCTTTATCCGTTGGAACCACACTCAGGATGCCAAATCAAAGCCCGGCATCAGTTTTACCGCCAATGTCAATGCCGGTTCCAGCACCTTTTATCAGTACAACCTCAGCACGGCCAACAATTTCCTCACCAATACCTTTACTTCATCGGTGGCTTGGGCAAAATCATGGTCAGGGAAACCCATTAATCTAAGCGTTAGCCTGGCACATTCGCAAAACACACAAACAAAGGACATCAGCCTGAGTTTGCCGAGCGCCACTTTTAACCTGGCTCGCCGGACCCCATTCAAACGCAAACTGGCCATCGGATCCCAGAAGTGGTATGAAAAAATAGGCGTAGGCCTCACCAGTTCCTTTTTGAACAGCATCAATACCAAGGATAGTCTTTTATTCAGGGAAGGCTCACTGGAACAGTTCCGCTACGGCATGCAGCACAGCATTCCGCTGAATACCTCATTCACGGTAGCCAAGTACTTTACCCTGAGTCCCGGAATAACCTACACCGAAAGATGGTACCTCCGTACGATCCGTAAAAACTGGAACCCAGAAAGCAAACAGGTGGTGACCGACACGGTAGATGCCTTCAAAGCGGCACGTGACTTTGCCTTTAGCGCCAACATGAACACCAGGATTTACGGCATGCTGCAGTTCCGGAAGGGACGCATTGCGGCTATCCGTCACGTGATGACACCCACGCTGGGCTTCTCCTGGCGTCCCGATTTCAGCGAAGGAGGCTATGGGTATTACAAGCAGGTTCAGGCCGACAGTACCGGGCTTAAGCAGCAGTATTCCGTTTTTGAAGGGACTATATTCGGCGGACCCGGAGCCGGAAAATCCTCCCTGATGAACTTCTCTCTTGACAATAATTTTGAGATGAAAGTGCGACAGAAAACGGATACGGCCGAAACCATGAAAAAGGTAAAACTGCTGGAGAGTCTGTCGCTGGGGACCAGCTATAATTTCGCAGCCGATTCATTGCGACTGTCGCCCATCAGTTTGAGCGGACGCGCCACCATCCTGGATAAAGTATCGCTGAATCTTGCCGGCACCTTCGACCCCTATGTGGTGACTTCTGAAGGGGTGCGCATCAATACCACCGAACTAGATCAGAACGGGAAACTGGCCCGTTTTACTTCCGGTAATTTCAGTGTAAACTTCAACATCACAAAAAGGAAGAAGGAGTATAAATCAGAGAAAGGGAATGAAGATGAACTGACCGAGGTGAATAAAAATGCGGACAATTACCTTGACTTCAATGTGCCCTTCAGCCTTACAGTTGGCTACAACTTTTTTTACCTGAACAATGTGGTCAGTCCCGACCAGGTCACACAAACCCTGAATTTTAACGGCGATATCCTCCTGACACCATCCTGGAAAGTCAGCTACAATTCCGGTTATGATTTTGAACAAAAGGATCTCAGTTATACGTCGCTGGGGATTCACCGTGACCTGCACTGCTGGGAGATGAGCCTGAACTGGGTCCCCTTCGGTTTTCAACAGAATTTCTTCTTTCAGATCAATGTGAAGTCTTCCATGCTGCAGGACCTGAAACTAACCCGTAAAAACGACCGTTTCGACAACCGTTAATATTGCAAATGTAGACCAGCAGGACAGGTTTTTGAAACAGGAAAAACCAAATTCCATCACCAGCAATTTCAATTAATCATATCCGTATGCTTACAGCCATCCACCCTAAACTACCCATGCGCAGCAGGGATCTGACCAGGGAATTTTACGAAAAGAAACTGGGCTTTTCCTATGTCGGCAGTGATGATTTTAACTTTTACCTGATCATGCAAAGAGATCAGGTGCAAATTCACTTTTTTGAATTCAAAGACCTAGATCCTCTGAAAAATTACGGACAGGTTTATATCAGGACCAATGAAATTGAGCAACTGTATGGATCGCTCATGGAGCGAAAAGTAAGCATCCATCCCAATGGAGCACTTCAGATAAAACCATGGGGTCAAAAAGAATTTGCCTTGCTTGATCCGGATCACAACCTGCTGACCTTCGGACAAAGCCATCCATGAACTGATTCAAGCATGGATCAGTTCGTCAGTGTAAGTCAAACACCTTGGTCAGATCCCGGTGATCCGGGCTGCTGTGACAGGAAATGCAGCCATTCCCTTTTTTTGCCACACTGAACACCACTTCTCCGCCCGGACGATATTCCCCCCAAAGCCAGGAAGAGCCAGCATATTCATTCCAATTTTCTTTTTTCATCACCGCATAAAGTTGTAAACCTCCGCCAAGTGAATTGTATACTTCCTTTACGATCACTGAACCGTTGGGGAAGGCTGAACCCGTAGGAAGTTTACCGCTGCTATCAAGCGCAGTCTGCGCCACAGAGTTGAAGCGTACCTTCATGAAACCATGCGCTCCCCCAAGCCCTTCCGTGATGACCGGCGTTCCGGAATAATAGGCGTAGGGCCCGGCGTTTATTTCACAGTACAGATCCGTATTGGCTTTTTTCTCCTTTTCTTCTTCCTTTTTACAGGAAGCAAGTAAAAATACCATCGCCACAAGGAGCATCTGAGCTAGTATACGTGTTTTCATGGATTGAACAACAAACTTACAGAATCAGCAGGGCAGACCGAAGGATTTTTCCTCTTCTTTTTCTTCTCCAAAAGGCTGATTTTCGCTAATTTCGCCCATCATTAACGCCATGTTTGAAAATTTATCGGATAAGCTCGACAGAGCCTTTAAACTGCTGAAAGGACAGGGGAAAATCTCTGAAATCAATGTTGCAGAAACCCTGAAGGAAGTGCGAAAAGCGTTGCTGGACGCCGACGTTAACTACAAGGTAGCCAAGCAATTCACCGACACTGTGAAGGAAAAAGCACTCGGGAAGGATGTGCTTCTCAGCGTTTCACCTGGTCAGCTGATGGTGAAGATTGTTCACGAGGAACTGACCGCCCTGATGGGTGGTGAGGCCAGTGATATTAACCTAAAAGCCAGTCCTTCCATCATCCTGATGTCGGGTTTGCAGGGATCGGGTAAGACCACCCTCAGCGGTAAACTGGCCAGCTTTCTGAAATCAAAGCGCGGCCGCCAGGTCATGCTGGTTGCCTGTGACGTATATCGCCCGGCAGCGATCGATCAGCTGCATGTACTCGGAGAACAAATCGGTGTTCCGGTGTATTCAGAGCGGGAGAATAAAAACCCGGTGCAGATTGCCCGCAATGCCATCGAACAGGCCAAAAGCCAGGGCATTAACACCATCATTGTGGATACGGCAGGACGATTGGCCGTGGACGAAGAGATGATGGATGAGATAGCCCGTCTCAAAGATTTCCTGCAACCGCAGGAAACACTTTTTGTGGTGGATGCCATGACCGGACAGGATGCCGTCAATACGGCGAAGGCCTTCAATGACCGCATCAACTTCGACGGGGTGGTCCTCACAAAACTGGACGGTGATACCCGCGGTGGTGCCGCTCTTTCCATAAAATCGGTGGTCAACAAGCCCATCAAGTTTGTGGGTACCGGCGAGAAAATGGAGGCCCTGGATGTTTTCTATCCCAGCAGAATGGCCGACCGTATCCTCGGGATGGGCGATATCGTGTCGCTGGTGGAAAGGGCACAGGAGCAGTTCGACGCCAAAGAGGCTGCCGAGCTTCAGAAAAAAATCGCCAAAAACCAATTTAACCTGAATGACTTTTTAGGACAGTTGCAGCAGATCAAGAAGATGGGCAACATCAAAGATCTGATGGGCATGATACCGGGCATGGGCAAGGCGATGAAGGACATCGACATCGACAACGATTCGTTTAAGCATATCGAAGCCATCATCCAATCCATGACCAATGAGGAACGTGAGCGCCCCGACCTGCTCAACGGACCCCGCAGAAAACGCATCGCCGGCGGCAGCGGCACCTCCATTCAGGAAGTGAACCGCCTGCTCAAACAATTTGAAGACATGCGGAAAATGATGAAAATGTTCACCTCCGGAAATGCACAGCGCATGATGCGCAACATGCCGGCCCGGAAACCTTAACCAAAAAACCGAATATCGTGATCCTCATTGACGGCAAACTGACTTCTCAGCAGATAAAGGAAGAAATAAAAAGCAAGGTGGAAAGCATGACCTCCTCCGGACTTCGTGCTCCGCACCTGGTGGCGATCCTGGTGGGCAACGATGGCGCATCCGAGACCTATGTTGGCAATAAAATCCGTACCTGCGCAGAGGTGGGCTTTAAAAGCACGCTCCTTCGCTTTGATTCCGGTTTGACGGAAGAGGAACTGATTGCGGAAATACACAAGCTGAATGACGATGAGGAGGTAGATGGATTCATTGTGCAGCTGCCTTTGCCAAAGCACATCGATGTACACCATATCACCGCGGCCATTGATCCGGCCAAGGATGTGGACGGATTTCACCCGGTAAACCTCGGCCGGATGACCGAACAGCTGCCGGCTTATATCCCGGCCACCCCCAAGGGTATCATGCAATTGCTCGAGCGCTATAAAATTGAAACGGCAGGCAGGCATTGCGTGGTGATTGGCCGTAGCAACATCGTGGGTACCCCCATGTCAATCCTCCTCAGCCGCAATGCTTATCCCGGCAACTGCACGGTAACGCTAACGCACAGCCGAACTGAGAATCTGAAAGAGATCGCCAGGCAGGCTGATATCCTTGTAGCCGCCATCGGAAAACCCTATTTTGTAACGGCCGACATGGTAAAGGAAGGGGCTGTGGTGATTGATGTGGGCATGACACGCGTACCCGCCCCGGAACTCAAACAGGGCTTTAAACTGGCCGGTGACGTTGACTTCAAAGCAGTAGCGGCCCGATGCAGTTACATCACCCCTGTTCCGGGTGGTGTAGGACCGATGACCATTATCGGCTTGCTTCAGAATACCCTGCTTGCAGCGCAACACCGCATTTATCCGGCACATGTCAGGCAATAACAGCGCCGCACAGCTCCCTGTCATGGAGCGTTTTTACACCATCCAGGGAGAAGGCTTTCACAGCGGAAGACCCGCCTATTTTATCCGTCTGGGTGGGTGTGAGGTGGGTTGTGTCTGGTGCGATGTCAAACAATCATGGGATGCCTCTGCTCATCCGGTACGGAGCATTGAATCCCTGTTGCAGGAAGCCCTGCAGTATCCATCCCGCTTTCTCGTCATCACCGGCGGTGAACCCGCCCAATACGATTTAAGGCCGCTTTGCCGTTTATTTCATGAAAATGGCTTCGAAATTGCCATAGAGACCTCCGGTGCCTATCCTCTTGTGGCTGAAGCAGACTGGATCTGTGTGTCGCCCAAAAAGTTCAAAGCGCCCTTGAGGGAAGTGATGCAGGCAGCCGACGAACTGAAAGTAGTCGTATACCATAAAAGCGACTTTTCCTGGGCCGAGGAAAATGCGGTGCAGGTCAGCCCGGACTGCAGGTTGTACCTGCAACCCGAATACAGCCGCTTCGATGAACAGATTGCGGCCATTATCGACTATGTAAAAGCCCATCCCCGCTGGAAGATCTCACTTCAGACCCATAAAATCATCGATGTTCCCTGATTCCCAGTTTCATGCCATTAGGCGGAATGGCACAAAGACGCTTCTGCGCTTGTGCTGCCCTTTGTTTTTATTCATCCTGATGGCTGCCTCGGTACAGGCCCAGCCAGGAACCGGCAAGTATCATTCCACCAACAAATCGGCGATTCGCGACTACGAAGAGGCGCGTAAGCAGTACAACAGCAGGCAGGACAGCCGGGCCA
>JAEUTF010000227.1 GCA_016788185.1 Bacteroidia bacterium
TTTTCAATAAAGCGGTTCATGTTCTGCTTTTCCTGATCGTTGATGGTACGCTCGTTTTTGCCTGATGCACCCGGGTCCATCCGGATATCGTGTTCATCGGCGCTTTTATGGCAACGCACACAGTTATCAATATTGCGGATGCCTTCTTCCCGGTGTTCGGATCGTATGCCGGCAAGGCTGTGTTCGTGACATCCGTAACAGGTATAATCTTTGAAATTACCGGCTTTGTGGCAGGTTTCACACTTCACATTGTGATCCTTGTCGAGAACAAAGTATTGATCGTGATCAAAGGTAGACGGTTTCCACCGGCTGGTGTCGTGGCAGCTGAGGCAGCTTTCCTGTGTGAAACGGTGCAGGTCATCCTGAGGTTTAGCATGGCAGGAGGCGCAGTTGTTTAAGTCGGTCGCCGTCAGTAATTCGTGCCTGAAACGGGCGCCCTCTTTCCAGCTGCCGGTATGGTGACAGGAGCTGCATTCGGCCTTCAACACCTTGTGCAAATCATCGGCGGGCCGGTGATGGCAGGAGCTGCATTTTCCGCGATCAAGGGGAGCCAGCAACTCGTGGTGAAACGCACTGAGGCTACTGTCCGGATGACGCCCCTGGTGATCACGATGACAGGCTGTACATTCCTTTTCCATCAGTTTATCGTGGAACAGGAGGATGGCCTCAGCCGATGTGTCGCTGCCGGATTTTGCATTCCTGCCGATGTCTGACAGCGGATGGCAGGAAATACATTTGGTGGTGGAAATTCCGCGGAACGGATCGTGGCAGGCGGAGCATTGGCGATCAAGGCTGTCGTGGGCCTCCACCAGTTCACCCGGACTTATCATGGTATGCGGAAACAGGTACATCGCCAGGATGCATATGAAAAATATGACATATATAAGGTACCTGTTCATGCGCTGTACATGAAAACACTGAGGATGTGCAGGAGGGAGAGCAGGGCCACCAGGAGTGAAATGGGCAGATGCACCACCCTCCATTTCTTCATGAGATCCACGGTCACGGAATCCATGAAGAGTTTCTTTTCGATTTCTTCTTTTGAGAGTCCTTCCTTGGCAAAATAGGCTTTCTTTTCCTTCAGGCTTTCGTTGGCTTTTTTCAGAAGAAACTTACCCACGAGTCCGCTGGCTACGGCCACCAGGAGCATGATTACGGCAAGCCAGGGAAGAATGGCGTTGAAGTGCACGCCGGCATGTACGAAGATCATGACCGATCCTCCCCAGGCCATGTATTCATGCCACATCAGGTAGGTCTTGGGTGAACCGGCTTTGATGTATTGACGTTTGCGCAGGGAATAAACGAAAGACAGGATGATGATTCCCGTGCCGGCATATCCCAGGTAGCGTCCGATGTAAACCATCCCGAGTTGATGCAGCAGATAATCGATGGCCAGCGTGGCCAGAATCATCAACAGGTACCACTGTAAAAAAGGTAAGGCGTAGCGGATATAAATCGGTCGTTCCACGATCTCGGTGGCCCTGGTAGCAGGGGCGCTTCAATGTTACAAAATTCCCTGATTAAAGAAACCAATGTTCAGGTTTGTATCCCATGATATTCCTCATGGTACCCGGTGTACTTCAGGGAGAAATTCCGGATGTCCTTTTGATGCCAGGCATTGTGGAAGCGAATGATGCGCTTTGAGAGTTTTTCGCTGGACGAAACAGACTGCCTGTGCGTTCAATCGAAGCAGGACTGCAATTTTTTGGTTTGATTCCCGCCGCATTATAAAATTCATCCGTATGAAATTCGATTCAAACCCTTTCTGTTTTTCCGGAGGATGTGGCTGGTCGGATATTTAATTCACGGACAATAGACCTTTAAGCCTCCTGTTCCACGTGCTCAGCATCAGCGCAAAGGTTATGCGGGCTTATGAACGGGGTGTAAACAGGTACAGGAGGGAAGAGTTCTTTTCCAGGTCCGATTTTCCTTTGATGGTGGTCTGCCATCCTGTGAATGCCGCCGTCAGAGGATTGGAGCTTCCGCTTTTGTATTTCCCGCTCAACAAGGCAATGTAAAAAGGATCGAAAAAGAGGGGCTGAATGCTGTGGCACGTGAAACCGGCATTTTCCATCAGTTGCTGCATGGGTTTCCTGCTGAAGTGATAGAGGTGACGGGGTACATCGTAGGCCGCCCAATGTCGCCCGTATTTTACGGCATCGTAGGACGTACGGTTGGGAACAGCAATGATCAGGACACCCTTCGAACTCAGGCAACGGCGAAGCTGGCTTACCGTTTCCTGCAGTTCATGAACATGTTCCAGCACATGCCACAAGGTGATGGCCCCAAACTGTCCGGAAGGTAGGCTTTTCAGATGCTTTGGCTCGTCGACGTTGATGGAATGATTTTTTCGGGCCAGGTTTCGCGCGCCTTCATCCAGTTCCAGGCCGGCGCATACCCAGCCTTTTGACTTGGCTGCGGCTAAAAATTCGCCGGTTCCGCAGCCGTAGTCGAGTAGAGTACGGGGTTGCGGATCCAGACTCTCCAATACCTTTAGTTTTCCGGCGATTGCACGCCGGCGCGCCCACTGATAGGCTTTGTTCATGAGCCCTTTTGAACTGTTGGTATGGCTGATGTACTCGCTGGATTGATAATATTTTCCGATCTCTTCCGCGGACGGACGGGGATTGGTAAACACCAGGCTGCAGGAAACACATTCCACCAGTTCAAATTTTTCGTGCGACACGGTAAAATCCTCCACTTCCAGGAAGGGCCGGAAGACGGTGGCATGGCAAACGGGACAAGCGCTGAGCAGTTCAGACATGCTTCGTATATGCGTTAACGTTAGCGAGTTTTAGAGGATAAATGTAGTGTTTATCGCGGAATAAGCTGGCATGTAGGGGGTTCGCCTACCCTCCCGGAGGGCTGCCTGTCAGTGATGAGAAACACCGTAAAATGACCCCCATCCCGGCTGTATTACACGTTTTTACTGCTTTTTACACGCGACGAGACTTTACTAACGGTCTTATATACGGCCTTTTCGAAGGATTTTGTCCGGTATACAGCCCGGAATATAGCATGGGATGACCCGTACAAGAGTGCCGCACCACCTTGCCTGGAGGACCCCCATCCGAAGCCGCTATGCCCAGCCCTCTAAGACACCCTTGTATAAAGAAGTATACATCTCCTTTTCAGTTCAGACGACACTTTTCTAACGGTAAGGTTCCACGTGGAACTATCGGCCCAGGTGAACCATGAGAATGGAAATATCGGCGGGACTAACGCCGGAGATCCTGCTGGCCTGGCCCAGCGTTCTGGGTCGGATTTGAGCCAATTTCTGACGTCCCTCGGCACTTAAACTTTGTACCTCATCGTAATTGAGCTGATCGTATATCAGGACATGCTCCAGGCGACTCATTTTCTCCGCCAGTTCAAATTCTCGTTCTATATAGCCCTCGTACTTAATGTTTATTTCGGCCTGTTCGATCACCTCAGGGTCAGTGGAAATTGCTTCTATAAGCTGACGGACAGAATCCAGCCCATTCATCATCTGTTCCAGAGAAACCTGAGGCCGACTCAGAATGTTCACCATTCTAAGTTTCTGCCTGATTGGATCCGTTCCCAATTCCTCTAACCATGCATTTACTTCTTCGGGTGCAATGGAAGTTTCCTTTAGTATTTTTGTAACTAATTGATAATCAGTTATTTTGCTCATTACGGTTTGATATCGTTCTTCACTCGCTAAACCAATTTCATATCCAATTGGAGTCAAACGAACATCCGCATTGTCCTGTCGCAACAATGTTCTGAATTCTGCCCGGCTTGTAAACATGCGATAAGGCTCTTCGGTTCCTTTCGTGATCAGATCGTCAATCAAAACACCGATATACGCATCGGCACGCCCAAGAATAACCGGCGACAATTCATTGATCTTACGATGTGCATTGATGCCGGCCATCAATCCCTGACAGGCGGCCTCTTCGTATCCGGTGGTGCCGTTGATCTGACCGGCAAAATAGAGTCCCTCGATCAGCTTAGTTTCCAGGGTATGCTGAAGTTGAATAGGGGGGAAGTAATCGTATTCGATGGCATAGCCGGGCCGGAACATTTTACAATGCTCGAATCCGGGAATCATTTTGAGGGCCCTGTATTGAACATCCTCGGGAAGAGAGGAGCTAAATCCATTGACATAAATCTCCACCGTATCCCAGCCCTCCGGCTCCACAAAAAGCTGATGCCGGTCGCGATCGGCAAAACGGTTGATCTTGTCTTCTATACTTGGACAATACCTTGGGCCCAGGCCCTGTATCCGCCCATTGAACATTGGACTTTGCTCAAACCCGCTCCGAAGGATCTCATGCACCTGCTCGTTGGTGTAGGTGATGTGACAGGGTCTTTGTTTCTTTAGCCTGGGGGTGTTTGTATAGCTGAATTTCCCTGGCATGCTGTCGCCTTCCTGTACCTCCATCTTCTCATAATTCAACGACCTGCCGTCTATCCTTGGCGGTGTTCCCGTCTTCATTCTGCCGCTCTCAAAACCGAGTTCTACCAGCTGTTCCGTAATGCCGGTGGCAGCCTTTTCTCCGGTGCGACCACCTCCAAACTGCTTCTCTCCGATGTGGATGATTCCATTTAAAAAAGTGCCATTGGTGAGCACCACGGCCTTCGTTTTAAAGACAATTCCCATCGAGGTTTTTACGCCGCACACCCTCCCGTTTTCCACCTGAATGCCATTGGCCATATCCTGCCAGAAGTCCACATTGGGCGTTTGCTCCAGCATCTTTCGCCACTCGGCCGCAAAAAGCATACGGTCATTCTGGGTCCTCGGACTCCACATCGCGGGGCCCTTCGAGCGATTCAGCATACGAAACTGAATGGCACTTCGGTCACTCACGATGCCTGAGTAGCCGCCCAGCGCGTCAATCTCCCGCACAATTTGTCCCTTGGCAATCCCACCCATGGCAGGGTTACAACTCATCTGAGCTATGGTTTGCATGTTCATGGTCATGAGCAACACTTTTGAGCCCATGTTCGCGGCGGCTGCAGCGGCTTCACATCCGGCATGTCCGGCGCCCACTACAATTACATCGTATTCAGGATAATTCATAGTTCCACGTGAAACAATTTAAACGAAACGGTTTTAACATCTTGTTAGTATCTATCAAATATACTGTATATCAATACAATATACAAATAAATAAACAGCTCTTCAACAG
>JAEUTF010000004.1 GCA_016788185.1 Bacteroidia bacterium
CGGCGGCAAAATGTCGGCTGGTTATATCACGACCCTTGCACCACTTTTACCCCTCGCTTACCGGGCGTTCACCTTTATTCAGAAACAAGAACAAAAGTTTGACGGCGGAGCATTAAAAAATTACCGGCAGGCCGTTTCCTCTTATTGTATGGCTGCTTGAAATTTTGCCAAAAGGCAAAGCGGGTGATTGTCTTTGTCAGGACCAATCGACTTTAAACGGATTGAAGAGACTTCGGAGTCCGTTACGGAAAAGTACCTGATCATGATGAAGCGGATTAAAAATGACACCTGATCATGAAACATTCGCGTACCAACTACTTGTTTCTATCAAAATAATAATGTTACATTTGATTCCAATTCCATTCCTTTTTATATGAAAACAAATTACTTTTTACCCTTCCTCCTTCTGGCTATGTTAGTCCTGAGTTCACTGACAGCGAAAGCCCAAATGCCTGTTGATGCCTATGTTACCACTTCCGCCCCTGTGAATGATATGGTGGAAGGCACGGGATTCATCACCCTCGCTGATACCAATCAGGTGGATCTGATAGAGCTGAAACTCGGTTCAGGAGACGGGCTCTACGATTTGTTTAATTACAGTTTTGTATTTGATCAGAGCAGTGGCCTGCCTACTGGTTGTGACTGGAACAGGGTTGGGAGTAAAGTAATCTTAAAACTCGGAAGTTTTCCTTTCTCCGATGTGCAGTTTGGAATGGTCCGTATAAAATATCATAACGGGATATACAGTGACATTTATTCTTTCGTGACGAATTGATCGTCTGGTCCATAGTATCCATATTTTAATTTGTTTCATTTATCTTAACCTTTCATTTTATGATCACATCGGCACATCGGCACATCGGCACATCGGCACATCGGCACATCGGCACATCGGCACATCGGCACATCGGCACATCGGCATATACTTTTTCTTGTTTTTCTCTGCCTACAAACCAATACCCATGCTGGCAATTACACCTGGAACGGTAGCCTTAACACCAGCTGGGCAACCGCATCTAACTGGACGCCAAACGGAATACCCGGTGCCGGAGACACCATTACCATCTACGCCGGCGAACCCAACCTTGTATTGGACCAAAACCGCACGGTGAGCCGGATAGTACAAAACGGGAGCACGATTGAACTGGACACCAACCAGCTTTATGTTACCCAAAGAGCCACTTTTAACGGAGGAGAGATCACCGGCGGAACACTAAAATTAAGGGGGACATACGCGTACTTTCAGGGTACAGATTTTAACTGTACCTTAGATGTTATAGTGGGACAACTTAAATTCAGCGGGGGAACCTTTGACCAGACCGGGAACTTCGAACAGAACGGAAGTGCCAGCGGCTGGGGTGAAGGTGGCTGTGTGTTTAATGATTCAGTAAGTATAAAGAACAGCGGAACCAGTTATCTGCGCATGGGGCAAACCAACGGCGACACCTTTAACAGCAAAGTCAATTTTTCCAGCACCGGTACCTATGCCCTCCAGATAGCCTGGGGAGATACCAGTATCTTTCATGGAGATGTTTGGATCAACAGCACGGGCAACGGAGGCCTGAGCTTTTGTGCCGGTAACGGCGCCATTGCCTTTTTATCAGCAGGCAAAACCATACGGGCAGGAAGTAGCGGGCTTACTGCGGGCGTCATCCACCTGAAAGGTATTGTTCAGACCGACACCACCGCTCAAAGTATTCTGACTTCAGGAACCAGTACGCTCAATATCAGCAATTGCAACTTTAGCGGCAATACCAGCTTTACAGCACCCGGCATTTTAGTGAAGCATTCTACCTTTTTCGGACCTTCCTCCTTTACCAAAACCGGTAATGCCGCCAACCACTGGGAGGGTGGAAATACGTTCTATGGCCCATGCACGATCTACAACAATACGACCGGGTCGGGGGTCCTGCGCATGGCCTTGCAAAAGGGTGATGTATATGCAGGAGATGTTTCTTTCAATACCAGCAGCGGGTATATTCAGGTAGCCTTTGCCGATACCAGTACCTTTGGGGGAGATGTGACCACCAACAATTCAAAAGTGGGGTTCAGTTCCGGAAGCGGACTTCTGCAATTCAATGGAGCGGCCCATCAAACCCTCAACACTGCAGCCTCCCTCTCCGCTCAAAAATTTCTGCTGGATAAATCTGCAGGCGTACTTCACTCCAATCGTCCCATCAGCATCGACAGTGTACTGACCTTAAATGGAGGTATACTGCGCAGCGATTCACTCATCACCCTTAAGGCTCCTGTAATTGTAAATGGAGGCAGCAATTTCAGTCATATTGACGGTCCTGTGAAAAAAATTGGTAATACAGCCTTTGTTTTCCCGGTAGGGGATCAGGGGCAATGGAACCCCGTTGAAATAACCGCCCCCGGGCAAGAAACGGATGCCTTCACCGCCCGCTTTTATTTGCAGGAACAGCCTCATGGTACTTCAATGGATACAAGTATACGCTGTTTAAACACCTGTAGCTATTGGAATTTAACCAGAACAAGCGGTAGTAGCCAAGTTTATGTATCTCTGTATTGGGACAGCATTGCCTGCGGACTATACGATACTACCGGGTTGATTGTAGCAGCATGGGATGGCGCCACCTGGAAAAATACCGGGAAAGAAGGAATCAGCGGCCATGTATTGGCGGGTAACATAAAGAATTCCATTTTAACAAATTACTATAACGCCTTTACCTGGGGCGATGAGCTTGAACCGGGTGAGCCACGTGTTATTCCTGTTACCCCGGTATTGAACACCGGTTCCTCTGACCCCTCCTGGAATCATGCGATCTCAGAAGATTATTTCGGGTACAATGGCTCCAGTGTACTGGACCCCGGACAGTATTGGTCTGACTTGGCTGCAAATGCAGTACTGCAACGCAAGGGTATCAGCAACATCCGTCACAACGGAGGAACCAACGGCAACTACTGGGATTGGCGTACAGGATGGTTCATTCCAGAGAATGAACTACCCGACGACTGGTATTACCTTAAAAAATCACATAAAAAGCAACTTCCGCAAATGGTGAGCGGAGGAACCTTTGTGAATGAAATGCAGTATTTCAAAGTTTGCAGTGATGCGGTTGCCGGACGGCCTGTCTTTCAATTTAACAATCTCACATCCTCAGGTTTTAACTACGAACTGGCCAGACTTTACAGGGCACACGAATTGAATCTGCCTGTCAGATATGTAGAATTGGGCAATGAATTTTATCTAAACGATGAACATTACAAGGAAGTGTATCCCTCTTCTTTTGCTTATATTAACTATGCCAACTCCTATTCGAATGCTCTTAAAAGTATTTTGCCTTTTGAAAATGTCAAAGTGGCCGTGGTAGGTACGTCTGCCGGTGAAAGCTCACCCGGAAGGAGATCACTTTGGCTGGAAACCATTTTATCAAAAATACAAAACGTGCCAAACAGGCCTGATGCCATTACTATACATGAATATTATTCCAGTGGGTTGAATGAGCCGGTAAGCACCGTTTTTGGAAATGCCAACATCGGTAAAATGTTTATCAAACCTTTTGAAAAAGGAGATGAGCTCATCGCGAATGAACTGCAGGCGATCGGGATCCGTAGTACGGAATTGGCTATAAGTCCGGCACTGGAAGTCTGGCTCACCGAATACAACATGAACGATGACGCCAGCAATAATGTCGGGACCTGGGCACACGGCTTATTCAATGCCATACAAACATTGAAATATTTAGAGTCCCCCCTGATCACCCACCTGTGTTCACATGCCATGACATCCGATGCGGTGTATGGAAATATCTTTGAATCAGACAGAGGTTTTTCAAATCTCCTGAATGGCCAGTTACCGTATAATGTTGTTGATCCTGATAATTTTGTTACGACCACTTATGGCTTTACTGCTTCAGGCGCCGCTCAAAACGAAATTGCCCTTGCCATGAAAGGAACGGATGTTGTTGCCCATCGGATTGATTTCAGCAATGATGCTGCAGCTATAGGGACCATCGGTTACGCTGGCCAAACTACAAATAGCAACCTCCTGAATTTATACGGTTGGTCGTTTGAAAAGGAAGAAGGATTTGAAGCAATCATCCTGAACCTTGGCAATTCCTTTTTTGCGATCAACAGTCCATCTGCCTTGACTTCCATTAGTCCGGTGAATAATACCCCGCAAAGTATGGTCCAACTATCGGCCATAGAACCAACAGCCGGAATAAGCAGTATCGTCACACTTCCGGTTAACACACCATTATCCATTGAGCATTTATACACAACGGGCGAGGTTGACATTGTGAATGGAGTAGTTTCCATCCCCCCTTATTCGCTCACACGTATTATTTACAGAAATCCCGGTACCATTACGCTCCGTTTAACAGACGATGAAATTTGTGCAGGAACCACCACTACCGCACTGGTACAAGGAGCCCATCATAATGCCAGTATCACCATACAGATATCGCCTTTTCATGCCATCAGCGGCAACGATTCGTTGTTTACCCTTCCTTCAAACCTGGCCGCCGGAAACTATTCATTGACCGCCGGAGACGGCAGCGCAACCTCCGCTCCTGTAACCTTAACCGTTCATCCGGCTATGAGTGTAACCGCCTCCATAACATCCGGCAGTGACATCCCTTGTGCTGACCAGGATATCGCGCTCACCGCCGATATCAATACCACCAGTGTTGATATCAACAACTCGTACACCTACCTTTGGGTTCCGGACAGGCACATCACTGACAGCAATCCATTTCAGCAGAATATTTCACTCAACAATACGACACTCACTACTGAAGCCTATCAGGTTTTTGTATTCGATGGCCAATGTTGGGCAGGCAGTAATTTAATCACGTTTGACAGAGGACCAAGAAGTGTGGATTTAGGTGATGATTTCACTGTTTGCTCAACAGATAACTTTAATTTGCGTGCGCTGACAACATCCTCTCCCTGGCTGGCTAATAATACTTTCTATTACAGATTGCTAAAGGATGATACTGAAATTGTTGCTGCTCATAATTCACCTGATTTTACGGTTATGCCTCTCATTACAGGAACCTATGTTTTCCGGGTAGAAGCATGGAAAGAAAATGGAACGAGCTCCGAAAATTGCCCGGTTTGGGATGAAGTGACTGTTCATGTGGTGGCCTGTTGCAGATGCTCGAGTGCAATTGCGCTACATCCAACTCCTCATGGCTCGACGGATGGGCCTGTAAACAATTTTTCAGATGAAGGTGAGCTGATTGATGCAGCGATAGCATTAGCCGGTAGCACTAATGAATTTACCGTTGATCCTCCGGATGGAGATGGAGAAACCGTAACGATTACAGGCAACGATCCCGATTACAGTATTTGCATCAACGGTGAATTTTGGATAAGGAATGCGGATCGCGGTAATAAATTATTAGAAACGCTGGTCCTTCAGAAATGCACGCTTCGATTAGGAGAAGACGGGAGAATTAAAATACGGGGAAGAGCAAAGTTAGTGCTGGAAGGCTGTTATATTGAATCCTGTAACGGCATCGCCATGTGGAATGGCATCTACGCTGACATAACCGACCAGGCGGTGAAAGAGCCCGAGCTGGAGATAACCGCTTTTGCCACTACTACCCGTGCCACCATACGCGACGCGAAAAACGCCCTGGTGCTGCGAAGGGATGCGCCTTTTATGATTGAGAATTGTGATTTTGAAGACAACTACGTGGATGTGCTGATGGAGAAGTATAATAAAGGGATGAACCCCTCAACCATAAGCACCTGTACATTCACCTGTGATGGCAGTTTGAATGATCCGGTGTATAACGACTTGAAGAAGGCTGCTTTTGAATTGAATGATGT
>JAEUTF010000063.1 GCA_016788185.1 Bacteroidia bacterium
GATGCGGCACAAAAGCTGCAAAAGCAGCGCTGTCCGGACGAGGCCTGCGGCTATGTTTTTTTGCTGGAGGACGATGAGGAAATGGAAGCGGAAAAAAACGAAGTATACGAAGGCTAAACATACACCACATGGAAAAGGATATACTGAACACAAGCGGTCTTAAACGCTGCGATTCGGGCGATACGGATTTCAGGGCGCTGGTGCAGGCGCTGGACACGGATCTGCAGGAGCGGAACGGCGAGGAGCAGGCTTTTTACGCGCAGTACAACGGACTGGAAAAAATAAAACAGGTGGTGCTGGCCTGCGTGGAGGGGGAGGCCGTGGCCTGCGGGGCCTTTAAGCCGTATGAGGCGGGAACGGTGGAGATCAAGCGGATGTTTGTGAAAAAGGATTTTCGGAGAAGGGGTCTGGCGGGAAAGGTGCTGGGGGAGCTGGAGGCCTGGGCGGCGGAAGAGGGGTATACCAGTGCGGTGCTGGAAACGGGGAAAAAACAGCCGGAGGCGATTGCCTTGTACCTGCGTTGCGGCTACCGGATCATTCCCAATTACGGGCAGTACGAAGGGGTGGAGAACAGCGTGTGTATGAAAAAGGAATGGTAAATAGTCGGAGATGAATTAATGACCAATTAGCCGCTGATTTTTTGAGATTTGATAAGGGGCAAGAATAAAGTTTGTTATGGGCCACTGATCATCATGATTGGTTATGATTTTTTATGATTTGTTTTGTGCTAATTTAAAGATCACATGGGCCGCTGATTTTTTGAGATTTGATTAGGGGCAAGAATAAAGTTTGTTATGGGCCACGGATCTTTATGATGGATATGATGTTTTATGATTTTCTTAGGGGCAAGAATAAAGTTTGTGATTGGCCACGGATTTTTATGATGGATATGATTTGTTATGATAGAATGAACATCATCAATGAACGGTTTTGAGTAGTTCCAGAAAACGCTCGCGGGTGATGGGCTTGATGATGTAGCCGCTGACGGAAGGGATGGTGCGTACCCGTTCGATGTCTCGCGGGTCGATGGAGGAAGAAACCATGTAAATGACGATGGGCTTTTCGGGTTTCAGTTGCAGCGCCTTGTACTCTTCGAGAAATTCCCAGCCGTCCATTACCGGCATAAAAATATCGAGCAGGATGACCTGGGGCAGTTCTTTGGGCTTGTGGCGGATGGCCCTGAGAAAATTGATGGCATCGAGGCCGTTGGAGAATATTTTTACCTGGCTCACCAGGGCGGTTTGCTGGATGATGCTGCGGGTGGCAAACTGATAAAAGCTGTCATCGTCCACCAGCAGGAGGGATTGGATGCTTTTCATATCAGGAGGCTGGATTAAGTTTCACGACAAAGGTGCTGCCTTGCCCGGGCTCACTTTCCACACGGATGTTTCCGCCCATGGCTTCCACCTGTGTTTTGGTGATGAACAATCCAAAACCCTTGGCGTCGGGATGCTTGTGGAAGGTTTTGCGCAGGCGGAAAAGTTTGTCGCCGTGTTTTTTGAGATCGAGTCCGAGGCCGTTGTCGCGTACCTGCAGGTAGAGGGCGCCGGCTTGCCGGTAGGTGCGGAGGTGGATGCGCGGCGGCCGGTCGGGCGAGCGGTATTTGAGGGCGTTGCTGAGCAGGTTGAAGACGATGCTGTCGAAGTATTTTTGCGGATAGCGGAAGGTGGGCAACTCCGTCACGTCGGTCGTTACTTCGGCGCCGCTGCGGATGATTTCCGCGCTGAGGAGCTCCGTCACCCGCCCGATCTCCTTTTGCACATCGATGGACTGGCTGCGGACAGTTGCATCCTGCTTCACCTGCAGGGCTTCCATCAGCTCTTCGAGTACTTCGTGCAGGAAATCGATGACCGGTTTTTGCTTGTCGAGGTATTGCAGCTTCTCCTCCATCGAGGCGGCCGTGGTCACCATCTCGTTCAGCAGGCTCAGGTTGCTGAGCGGCGCCCGCAGGTTGTGCGCGATGATCTGACAGAAATCCTCGAGCTGCATTTTCTGGCGGGAGATCTGTTCCATCATCTGCTGCTGCTCTTCGAGGTTTTTCTCGAGCTGCTTTTCCATGCGCACCTGCGCGGTGATGTCGAACGACAGCACCAGCACGCCCTCGGGCACCGCCTGCATGCGCAGGTCGAACCAGGCGCTGCTGCCATCCGGAAAAACAAATTCGTTCAACAGCCGGTGCGGCACCTTGTTCTGCATGCAGTCGCGCAGGTGGGTGAACATATCGGTTTTCTCAATGCCCGGATAGCGTTCCATCATGGTGTGGCCGAGCAATTGCTCGCGCCGGTACTTGCCGTGGCTGGTCAGGGATTGGTTGACGTATACATATTTCCACTCCGGACTGATGACCTGCGCGCCTTCCATCAGGTCGTCAAAAACCATGTATTTAGCGGTATCCATGCAAAAATCGAAATATAAGGTTCAACAAATGCGAAACACAAAATGAAGAAAATCTTCCTCTCAAAGGTAAAAATAAATCCGACAAGTATGAATTTTACTACATATACGCGGATCCGGCCGAATGGCCCCGGGCCGGAATGCACCGGCCGTCTCTATAGCAGGAACGTTCCCCGGCTCTCTTTTATTTTACCCTTGTGCCCGCGGATCATGCTGAGACATCGATGGCCGGTCCCAACATCAAATCATAACCAATCATATCCATCATAAAAATCCGTGGCCCATAAAAGTATTTTTCATCCACGTATATTTTTTCCTTTGCCCAAAAGCAAATCATAATAAATCATATGCATCATAAAAATCCGTGGCCCATTTCCATCGCTCGTAGCATTCAGAAATTCCGTGGCCCATACCCCAGTCATTTAGTTCGGATCAGGATAAAAATGCTTGGCCCGCGGAAAACCAAGGTTCACCGCAGCCCTCATCCACGCGAGCGCGCAGGACGCGACAAGGCTTTGCCGCCCGACTTTTTCTCCGCCACTTTCAGACTCGAAAAAACCAGGTCCTCCAGAAAAGCGATGATCTCCGACTCCTGCCTGCTCTTTCCAAAATCGGTCAGCGAAGGCAGGTTGTTCATAAAGAAATTCTGAAAATGCGCCATCTCCACGATGGTAGAAGCCAGTGATTTCGGGTACTTGTACTTTGCATTGCACTCCAGGATCATGGTCCCGATGAGCGCGCACAAATCCTTGTAAGGTTT
>JAEUTF010000078.1 GCA_016788185.1 Bacteroidia bacterium
GGGTCCAGCTGAATCACCATCCAGTAGGTGCCGTTGCACAGTCCGGGAGGAAGGTTGATCCACATCCCGTCAAGCGACTGGTAATAAATATCGGTATAACCGGATGAGATGCCCTGTACGCTGGGTGAACAATTGTAAGAACCACCGCCCAGTCCGAAATTGGGGAAATTCGAGTTGAGCAGGGTGTTGTTGGCGCTGTCCACACAATGTCCGTTGTAGGTCGAGCAGGAACCGTAATCCATCAGGCAGAAAGCGAGTTTGGAACCCGTGCCGATCACCGGCCAGTTGAGCGGATTGGGATCGGGTGTGGCGCTGCGAAGCGTATAGATACCCCAGTCGTCGACGTGCATGTGGCTGTGGCTGGGGTGGTAGGTCATTGTTCCGGCATAGCGGTCGGTGTAGGTCATGGCACCGCCGTTTTTGTGGTACACACGCTGATTGATCATGGTACGGAGCGGCTGGCCGTTAGGACAGGTGAAGTTGCTGGCTACATTGTAAAAAGTATCCGTGCCGCAGATGGCTGTGGAGGTGGAGCGCACTTCCAGCGGACCGAAGCCGATGTTGGGGGTGGATACCGATACCCGGAGACGGCCATCGTTGCCGCTGCAGGACGGGCTGCAGACTTGCGGGTACTCTACGTAACCGTTGGCACCATTGACCAGCAAGGGGGGACGTGCCACAATGATATCGGGCAGGAGATCGCAATTCGTGGTGCCGTCTTTACAGGCACAGGTGGTGGCATTGGTGGTGGTACACTGTGCATTTGCCAGCAGGGGTGAGATCAAGAGGAGCACCCAAAACAGTAATTGTTTTTTCATGTATGTGTTGTGATTTTTTTCGGGAGGACAGGCTGCGCAGCCATCGTGGCAGCTCTTTATAAATCTAATATCGGAATTTTGATGAAAATAACAAGGCCATTCATTGACAAATATCAGGCTTTACCAGGGTTTGGCGCTTGTTCCTTAGGTAAATGAACCCTTTACAGGGGCTGATCGTCGGTTTGAATGGGTGAACATCCATAGGCAGGAACGATCGGGACGATTAAAAATTCAGGGATGGACTGACTCTGCCTGATCAATCACAAATAACTGTAAATCAGTCTTTAAAAAACAACCTTGAGTTTTTAACGCAAGATACGGTCGAGCATTTTCCGGAACTCAGCCTGGTACCTGACCCAAGCCTCGCCGGTAGCGGGACCGCTGAAGCCCGTATGAACCTTTACTACCTGGCCTTTCCTGTCGATGACCATGAGAGTGGGATAGGAGAAGAAGCCCTGCACCGCAGGCAGCACTTTTTCCACTTCGCCTTTCTTCGCCACACCGGCAATTAAAACCGGGTAGCTCACCTGCAGTCTTTTCTTCATACGGCGCACATTTTCGGCAGCCAGACTGAAATTTTCAGGTCGTTCAAAGGCCAGGCCGATCACCTCGAGTCCTTCTTCCCTTCGCAGACGGTATACACTGTCGAGAAAGACCGTTTCGTCCATGCAGTTCGGACACCAGCTGCCCATAATCTGGATGAGTCTGACTTTATTTCGGTACTCCACATCCGTTAATGATACCAGGTTACTGTCCGGATCCGGAAGCCGGAAATCAAAGGGGCCTTCCACCCGGGTGATGCCGGAAGGATCGCGGAGGCTGATACTGTCGTTTCTTTTCGCGCGGAAGGGGCCTTTGTAATGATTGCCGGAGTAATACAGGCCTTCCATGCTTTCGCCCTGCACCCTGGCGAGGTACAGCCAGGCGTGTGCCCCGTCAAAAACACTGAGTTTGAGCGAATCGCCGTCGATTACGCCCTCCAGGAACCGGTGATCACCGGATTCAGTCAGAAAGGTACCGTGTACAACCTGGTCTTTCACCCGGAAGAGTCCGATGGCCAGCGAAGAATCCGGACTCCCGGCGTCAAACCAGGTTTCCCAGCGGCCCTCCGCCAAAGGGGCAGAGCTTCCTTTCCCCGACAGAGGAAATCGCCCGGTGATGTCCTTGGTAGCCGAAAAGGCAATCGTTGCAGGAGTTCTGCGTCCACGGTTGATCCAGTTCCCCTTCAATTCACCTACGCCCATCTTCAGACGGAACTCTGAATCGTAGAGCGGAAGGCGGATGAAGAGGGAATCGCCCTTGGTACTGATTTCATCGCAAACGATTTTTTCATCCGCATTGTAAATGATCATGACGGGGTGGCCGTCATCGTTTCTGAACTCAAATCGGAAGGGGAGCTGTGCTTCCGGCAGTTGAAGGATTCCGAGCCAGATGCCGATGAGTAAACTGAAATTCATGGTGTGCTGTTGTTTTTCATGAACCGGGCCGATATGTTGTATCCGGCAGGATCCCCGATGGTCATTTTTTGTTTTCCTGTAATGGTATACCCGGTTCCGCTCGTATAGTCCATCCGTTGCTCAAGGCTGAACCAGGAATTTGATTTTTTCAGTTCCACACTCAGCCGGGTGTTGCCGTTCTCCCATTGCCATACGGATAGCTTTTGCACCGCCGTCTTCTTTTCCTTTGCCGTATAATGCCTCACCGTGCAGCGTACCGTTTTTCCCGATGAAGTATCGGCGATGAGCGCCGAATCCACTTCATAGGCATGGGTCAGTCCCGGCAATGAAATGTCGGCATCCACGAAGGGTTTGAGTTCCTTTTCCCAGTCGGGTTTGTTTACCTGGATCAGTTCTTTTTTTCCCTTGTAGGTGATCTCCTTCAGCAGAAAAAAATCGCCTTCCTGCAAGTGCCGGATTTCATTCTGCATGCACAAGGCCGAGGAGAAATAAAGATTTCTGTTTCCTTCCTTTTGTTCCGAACAGGAAAACAGGAACAACAGGGAAAGCATTCCCGAAAGCGCTGCCTTTCTCATGGCCTGGCGCCCATGTTCCGGGCTTTTTCAAAAAAGGTTCTCGCGGTGGCCGTATCCCCGAGGTTCTGCAGGGTCACCGCCAGGTTCATCACGGCTTTGACATTGGCCGGATCGGCCTCCACGGCACGCCGGAAGAAAACCAGGGCGCTGTCGAACTTCTGCATCATCACGTAACAATTGCCGCTGTTGTTCAATGCGTCGGTATAGCTTCCGTTGTAGGACAAGGCAATGCCGTAATCCGTCAGCGCTTGCCGGTAGTCGCCGGCTTTCGCCCGGGTGTTGCCACGGTTGTAATAAGCTTTGTCAAAATCCGGCTTCAGTGCCAGGGCTTTGTTGAGGGCATCGAGCGAGGCAGCGGCTTGTCCGGCTTCACTCAGGTAAAGCCCGTAATTGTTCCAGGCATCCGCATCGTCGGGAGCCAGGCGTACCGCGCTTTCAAGGTCGGCAAGGGCTTTGTCGTATTGCCGGTTCATGCCATAGGCCACTCCGGCACTGATGAAGCGGCTGGCTTCGGTGAAGGCTTTGTAGGATCGTGCCTGCTCGAAGGCGGCTACTGCATTTTTTGCATCTCCTTTTTCTTTGTAGGCAATGCCGAGGTGGTACCAGGCATCGTTGTAGTTGGGCAGAATGGAAACACCTTTGCTGAGTTCGTCGATGGATCGGTCGAGAAGATTGCTTCGCTGGACGGATCCTTCCGGCGCTTTCAGGGCTTCTTCCACCAGCAGTGTGCTACCCAGGGCGTAGCGGATGCGGGCGCTTTCTGGAGAAACTTTTACATCGTGAAGGAGCAGGGTAAGGTTGTTTTTCCAGTCCATGTTTCTGCTGATGGTGCGCCCTCCGAACAAAATCAGGACAGCCATCAGGGGCATAAACACCGGATTCTTCCACAAGGCATTTGGCAGGCCGGGCTCTTTTACCTTTTTGTTCCTCTTCTGTAAAAATCCATTGACGAGGCATCCGCAAAGCAGGCAGAGTCCCAGCGAAGGAGTGTAAACGAAACGTTCCGCCATGGTAGCTTCAATCAGGAAAAAAACATTCGATACCAAAGCGATGGTGCCGAAGAAGAACAGGATCGAAAAGGCAAGGGGCGACCGGCGCGGAACTTGTTTCAGGGCGTACAGAAATGCGCCGATAATTACCAGCGCGGAAAGGAGGGCGGCCGGAGAACCGAAGGTAACGTTCGGAATGGTGTTGTAGGAATAATCAAAAACCAGGGTAACAGGCAACACAAAAAGAAACAGGTATTTTCCAAGCACGGAAAGGGCGGTGGCCAGTTGTGTGGCCATCGATTCCGCCCCCACCATGGAATTATTGATAAGCATGAGTTCGTATCCGCCTGTGATTTCACCAAGAACGGCCAAACGGATGAGAAAATAGAGAGCGGTGATGAGGAGGTAGATACTGCTCAGGCGGATTGTTTTTTTCAGGTCGGCAGCTCCGAAACACCAAAGGGCCAGCGGAAATACTCCTGCCCAGGTCACGGAGTTTTCCTTTGACAGCAAGGCCATGAAGAAAGCCAGGGCGGACAGGATCAGCGCGGGTAATTGCTTTTGTTCCGTATAGCGCATGAGTCCTTTGAGGGCAAGCAGACCGAAGAGGAAACTGAGCAACTCGTCGCGGCTTTTGATATTGGCCACCACTTCGGTGTGCAGCGGATGAAAAACCCATAGTAGTGTTACCAGCAGGGGAATCAGCGGGTGCATGTGTTTCAGCAGACGCTGAAGCAGGGAGAACAGGGCCACCGCCGTGAGCGCGTACAGCAATACATTCATCAGGTGCCCGGGCCAGGCCTTGTCGGGAGCCAGCCACCACTCCACAGCAAACATGGCCACCGATAAGGGACGGTATAAACCCTCCGTACGATCCCAGTAACCGGCCCGGTAGGAGGAGGTGAAGATGTCATCAAGTCCGGCCAGACCCTGGGTGGTGAATTTGTTGTTTTTAATAACGGTGGTGTCATCTACCGTAAAATCATGGCCGAGCGTATTGGCATAAAGCAAAAAGGCGCTGATGGCACAAAGGACATAAAGGAAACGGGGAGAAAGCGGTGTGGTGGGACCAGGAGCCACAGGAGCGGCACCGGGAGCAGCGGTTTTCTTTTTCAGCACAGTTCAAAGATATTATTTGAAGTACAAATCAGGTGTACACCATCATGCGTTGCATATTTCCGGGTGACCCTTGATCAGGGGCAGGCCCTCGAAAGATCCGGATGGAGACGTGGAGACATCCTGGGAATGGATGGGCCCGCTGCTTTTTAAGTGGCTGTAAAACAATACGTTAGTTGAACTTAAACAGGGACTTCGCATCGTATTTTTTCATTCTGGGCAGGGGTGATAAGGATCAGAGATTCAGGTTGTTCCGGATTTTGGTTTGAATGTAATTAGAATTATATTTGCCACAATAAGAAAAGACAAACATTCACATTATGAAAAAAATTGCTATCCCTGCACTGGTGATTTGCGCATTGGCTCTGACTTCCTGCCAGCAACGCCTGATTGATTTTACCGTGATCAGTTCTAAAAACGTGACCCTCCGTCTTCCGAACGAAGCTAAAGGTCCCCGTACTGAAGGTAAAGAAATGAAAATGTGTACTCAACCTATGCTGAAAGCAGCTGTTGACAAAGCCATCGAGAAAGCCGGTCCCGGTTACGATGCCTTGATCGACGGTGTTGTTTACAGCCGTTACGAAGTTTTCCGTTCAGGTTGGGTGGTACAAGGTACTCCTATCAAGACCAGCAAACTTAAAGCCAGCGAGTAATTCGCGCTTCATTGAATATACGAAAGAGGAAGAACTTGTTCTTCCTCTTTTTTTTGTTTCTGTTTCCGGCCGGGACGGTGAAGACTCCGGCATTTTACCGGGTAACGATGCGCTTATGGTTTATCGCGCTTGCCTCCGTGTTCGGTTTCAACCGGGCCCTGTAAAAATGAAAAAGGCTGTCGCCCGAATGGAGACAGCCTTTTTTTAGCTATGCTATGGATTAAAGTTCTACCACGCCTTTGGCACAATTGCCAAAGAACATGCCACCCGAGTCACCCTGGTATTTCCAGGTTCTCTTTCCGGTTCTGTCGATGGTGATGGCACCGCGGATCCAGCGTTCTTTGTTCGCAAGACCTTTGTCCCATTTGATCTGGATGGGAATGGTCAGTTCGTAGGCGATGTCATCGCGCAGGATTTCTCCCCAAAAAATTTCGGTGGTCTGGTTATCGGCTTTCCCTACACAACGTTCCAGCAGTTTTGCTCCGGCATTCTTCGCCACCGCTTCGATGTACATTTCGGTCTCATCGTCTTCCAGATCGAGTTTGCCTTTGAAAATTTTCGGGATGTTGTCGCCGGAATTCCCATTGCCGTTGGTTGCTGCCGCCGGTGCCGGGGTGAAGGTATCTTCGGAGCCGTTGGCATATTTAATCTTCGTGAGGTTGCCTACGGGAACAGTATAGGTAGGCCCATCCGGATTATCGAACTTTTTGTACTTCACCTGATCGGGTGTAAGCTCCAGGATTTTGGCCTGAACGGTTCTTCCGTCTGATAAAGTGATGACATCCTGGGCATATCCAAGGGAAGCCACCGTCAATAGAAACAAGGTGATAATTTTTTTCATTTGAAATGTAGATAGTTTGCTGATTTATGAGATGTAAAATTAAGGACATTTTAAGTGGCCGGCAAGTACTTATGGGTGGACCGTCACATCCCATACGCTAAGGGTATGGTCGGCGGAGCAGGAAAGCAGTGTCTTGCTGTCGGGGGAGAACTCAAGGTGTAAAACTGAACTTCCTTTTTCACTGAGCCGCATCAGTTCCTGTTGCTTCTGCAAATCCCAGAGCACAATGCTTCCGTCAATGGAAGCGCTGGCGATAAGGCGGTTATCGGGTGATAGCGCGAGCGTGGAGATCCCCTCGCGGTGTCCGCTGAGGGTATTGAGCAGTTGTCCGCTTTCAAAATCCCAGAGTTTGATGGTTTTGTCAAAGCTCCCGGTGATGAGTGTTTTCATGTTGCCGGTGAGCTGCACGGCATAGATCCAGTCTTTGTGTCCGGCAAACGTTTTCACGATGTTGCCGGTTTGTGCATCCCAGGCCTTGGCCACATCGTCGTGGTTGCAGGAGATGATGTATTTCCCGTCTTCCGTAAAAAAGGCATCGTCGGTCCAGATACTTTCAGACAGCTGGTTTACTTTTTTCAGCTTCGTGCTTTCCCACACCATCAGGGCATTCTCTTTCCAGCTGGAACTCACAATCAGTTTGTCGTCGGGTGAAAAGCTGGCGGATTTGACGAAGCTGCTGTGGGCCTTTTTCTTTTTTGCGAGGGTCTTGTAGGTCTTGCTGTCAAAAATGAGCAGGGTGTTGAGGGTGCCTGCGGCGAAGCGGTCACCGGCATGACTGAAATTAAGTGCGGTAATGGCATCATCGCCGGTCACGATTTCTTTCAGGGGTTTGTAACGGGCAGCCACATCCCAGACTTTCAATACGCCGTCCTTGCTGCCGCTGATCAGTGTTTTTCCGTCGGGTGAAAAGGCACAGATGTTCACTCCTTCCTGGTGTCCGGCGAGGATAAAGAGGGGGCTGGTTTGCGCCTGCAGCAGGGTGTGCAGCAAAAGGAGGAAACAGATGGGAAGCGTGGTTTTATTCATGGGTTGACGGTGACTGCCTGAGCAGAACGGGTGTGATGTGACTGAGGTATTGTTTCAATCCTTCGTTGTATGTTTTTTTCTTTTTGTAGTTTTTTTCAGGCACCAGCCAGTTCGACTGGTTCGCTCCGCCGAAGTAGAAGTAGAGGAACAGGTATACGCCGGCGGTGGCGGCTGTAACGTAATTGGAAGCAAGAATATTGTAGGCACAGAAACCGGCGCTGCCGGAAACCAGGAGGAGGTTTACAAAACCCTTGCCGAAATTTCCATTGTAGGCTTGTCCGGCTCCGGGAAAGATCAGCGACAGCGTTTTTGCCTTGCGGATGCTTTTCAGTCTGGGCAAGGCATCGGGGTCATAAAGACTGTCAAGTGCTTGCAGAATATTTTCCTGCTCCGGCAACTTAACCTGTTGTTCCGTCTGGATCCACCGGCGCAGGAATGCATGAGCCTGCATCCATTTTCCCTGTTCATGGAGGCTGAAGGTGTAGAGCAATGCCGAGGATACGCGTGTTTCGTTGTGGTAAGGTTCCAGATTAAATACGGGCAGGATATTCTTTTCGGCCTGTTCAAATTTATCGGCCATGAAATAGCCCAGCGCTTTCTGAAAATATATTTCCTGTCGTATACTGTCACTGAGACTGAAATCGTCGAGTCGCGAGAGCAGGCTGCCGATCTGTTCAAACTTCTCCTCTTTTTTCAGGCACTCAGTTTTTCTGAGCAAAGCCAGGCAGATGATGGTTTCGTTACCGGGCTGTTCAAATACCACCCGTTCGTACTCCAGCGATGCCGCAGCATAATACCCCTGGGCATACAACTGATCGGCGGCCGCGAAAAACTCCTGTGCGCGCAGCTCAGCGGAAGACGCGGTCAACAGGGATACGAAGCCCCACAAGTATATTGTGATGTATTTCATCAACTTTTTCCTGGTAAACGATTTGTGCGCTCAGGCTGCTTCCCCAAATGTTTCCAACATAAAACAGGGTGAAGAGAGAGCCAAAGATATAAAACTGGGCATTTTTAAAGCCGCCGTTTCTGAAGTTCTCAGCGGTGATGAGGCCCAGCGGTACCACGCGCAGGAAAGAGGCAAGCCCCTGCCCCGGATTTCCGGTATATACCTTGCCAAGTCCGGGCACCACGGCGGAAAGTGCGCCGGCAAGAAATCCTGATTTTTTCTTCATCGTCTGAAGAATGTAATGGTAGTCTTTGAAAAAGGCGTACTCCGCTCCGATGAGTGAGTCCTCCGGCAGAAAAAGCACCTGGAGGGAATCAAATGCGGCGTGATTTTTCCGGAGGAGATAAAGGCCGGCAAGTTCAAAATGTTTCAGTTCATGGAGCAGACCGGTGCCGGGATCCGGCAAAGCGCTCATTTTCTTTTCGGCTTCCTCATAACGGTGTTCCTCGGCATTCAGGAGTCCGGAGAAAAGTCCTGCGGGATACGCGAATACCGAAGCGTCGCTGACACGGTCGTAATAGGAACGGGCCTTGAGGCTGTTCCTGAATTTATTAAAAAGTTCGCCGGTGGCAAAGGCGGCGGAGTCGCGTAAGTCGCGTGAGTATTGCAGCGAATCATTCAGCAGCGACTGGCTGTAGTACTCCAGGTTGTCGAGTTGTTTTTGCTCGCCCAGATGAAACAGGAAATTGATTTCCCTGCTTAGGGGGATCGAATCTTCCTGGGCCTGCGCAAAGCCGGTCCTCAGCAGGAGGAAGGAAAACAGGAGCAGGCTGTACTTCATTTAAAGCGCTTTGTGTTTCCTGACGCTGTAAAAATCCGGGGAATCGATCAGCATGCCCTCCTTGGATATGCGCAGCGGATGAATTTTTTTGGCAGCGAGTTTGGTGCAGCGCGTGAGACGGTCGGCGCTGAGGGCGCAGCCTTTGAGGAGTCCGAAATGCTGAATGCTTTGTTTGCTGAAATTGGAACAGCTTACCTCATACGGGCAGTCCGCCGAAATCTGGCTGGAGATGACCGATTGATACAAAAACAGCATGCCGCCGAAAGTAAGGTTCACCGGGTTGTATTGGATCCACTTCTTTTTGCCGACCAGCATAAAAGAAGGCTTTTTTTTAGGGGGATAGGGATTGTGGTTCCGGTGACCCAAAATCAACTGAAGATCCCCGCCCGGCAGGCTGTCTTCCGTCGCTGTTCTTGGTTCAGTTTCAATGACCGACCCCATCGCCGGTGCGTGTCCCGGCAGATGACGGCAGTGCCCTTCCGTAGCGGCGTTCATGACCACGCTGTGCTCCCTGGCAGCCAATGAATCAGTGCCCGTGCAAACCAGGGGTTCCTGTGCAAGAAGTGACAGCAGCAGCAGCGTGGAATTCATCAGAAGGGAGTATGGGGAGGCCGGGAAAGAGACGCCGGTTTTCCGCTCCCAAAAGTAGGAATTATACCGCTCCGGCAGGCGGGTGTTGGTCATTCATGGAGGGATCTTCCAAACTCTGAAATGCCCGATAGATTTAAGAAAGTGGAGGAGAGACCGGGTGAAAGGGCAGGATGGGGGGGAGAGGAAGGAAAATCACGAAGGCTTCCGCGAAGGCCAGGGCAGGGTCATAAAAAAAGCCCGGGTCACAGACACGGGCTTTTTTTATGAAGGGTATTGCTTACATGCCGCAACCGCCATGTTTTCCCTTGCAGTCCTTTCCTTTTTCTTTACAGGCGGTCATGCAGGCCTCGTCACAACCTTTGCTGCAATCGTGAGCCGCCTCGGCTTTGTGCATCGGGCAGGGTTTGCCCTGGCCGCATTCGATGCCTTTCTCTTTGCACATCTTCATGCATTCATCGCTACATCCGGCTTTGTGCATCGGGCAGGGTTTGCCATTACCGCATTCGATGCCCTGTTCTTTGCATTTTTTCATGCAGGCTTCCTTTTCCGAAGCCGACAATCCGGCGCATCCGTCGGCAGCACCCATCATCGACTTGCAGGCCGATGCGCTGATGTGACACTTGCCATTTTCCATCTTCACGCAATCACTGCTGTCGCATTTGCCTTCGGCCATCCATTGTGCACAGGTGGCGGAATCGATCACGCAGTTTCCTTCCGCATCCGTTTCACAGCCGTTGCCCATGTCCATGTGGCATTCCATTTTATCTTTTCCTCCGCAGCAATCATCCGTGCCGGCTCCACTTCCGTGACCGTCATTCAGGGCAATCAGAGGTGCAATGGTAAGACCAACAAGCGAGGAGAGTTTAATCAGGATGTTCATCGAAGGACCGGACGTGTCTTTGAAAGGATCGCCCACGGTATCACCCACCACAGCAGCTTTGTGCGGCTCTGATTTTTTATAGAAAGTTTCACCGTTGATCTCAACGCCTTTTTCGAATGATTTTTTGGCATTGTCCCAGGCGCCGCCGGCATTGTTCTGGAAGATGGCCCACAACACACCGCTCACGGTAACTCCTGCCATGTACGCACCCAGTGCTTCGGGTCCCATGACAATTCCGATGATGATGGGCGTCACGATGGTGATGATACCCGGGAGCATCATTTCACGAAGCGCGGCTTTGGTGGAGATCTCCACACAGCGTCCGTATTCAGGTGTAGCCTTTCCTTCCATGATACCCGGAATTTCGCGGAACTGGCGACGTACTTCGTTCACCATGTCCATGGCGGCTTTGCCCACCGAGTTCATGGCCAGGGCAGAGAAAACTACCGGTATCATACCTCCGATAAATAGTGCAGCGAGCACTTTGGCATCGAAGATGTTGATGCCGTTGATGCCGGTGAAGGTTACGTAAGCCGCGAAGAGCGCGAGGGCTGTCAGGGCGGCGGAGGCAATGGCAAATCCTTTTCCGATGGCGGCCGTGGTATTGCCCACCGAATCGAGAATGTCGGTTTTCTCACGTACTTCGGCAGGAAGCTCACTCATTTCCGCGATGCCACCGGCATTGTCGGCAATGGGTCCGAAGGCGTCGATGGCGAGCTGCATGGCGGTGGTCGCCATCATGGCCGAAGCGGCAATGCCCACACCGTAAAAGCCGGCCAGAGAATAAGCCGCCCAGATGGCTCCGGCAAAAAGTATCACCGGCATGGCGGTAGAGAGCATACCGGTTCCGAGACCTGCAATGATGTTGGTGGCAGCACCGGTCGCCGATTTTTGTACAATGGCATTGACCGGTTTTTTACCCAGACCGGTATAGTATTCTGTGATGTAGGAAATCGCGCCGCCTACAAACATCCCGATCACCACCGACCAGAAAACGTTCATGGAGGTAGTGCTCAGTTCACCGAATGATCCGTCGCTGAAAGCGCTCATGTTCATCTGTGCAGGCAGCATCAGGTCGATGAGGAAATAGGAGGCTACCAGGGCGATCAGGATGGAGATCCAGTTGCCGCGGTTCAGGGCCGATTGTACCGTATCCGTATTGGCCAGGGCGCCTTCCTTCACACTCACCAGCCAGGAGCCGATGATGGAAGCGATGATGCCTACGCCGGCAATGCTGAGGGGAAGCAGGATAGGACCAATGCCGCCGAAGATGTCGTCGATACCGCCCATGTCGTGGATGATGTAATTGCCGAGTACCATCGAAGCCAGCACGGTGGCTACGTACGAACCAAAAAGGTCGGCACCCATGCCGGCTACGTCACCTACGTTGTCGCCTACATTGTCGGCAATGGTGGCGGGGTTGCGGGGATCGTCTTCGGGGATACCGGCTTCTACTTTTCCTACCAGGTCGGCGCCTACGTCGGCAGCCTTGGTGTAAATCCCGCCGCCTACGCGGGCGAAGAGCGCGATCGATTCAGCACCGAGAGAGAAACCGGCAAGTACTTCCAGTACCTGGGTCATCTGTTCTGTGCTGGTCATCTGACCGCCCATAAAGAAATTAAAGAAGAAGATGAAGAGGAGGCTCAGGCCGAGTACGGCGAGTCCGGCTACGCCAAGACCCATCACCAATCCGCCCGAGAAAGAAACCTGCAGTGCTTTGGCCAGGGAAGTGCGTGCCGCCTGCGTGGTACGGACATTGGCCTTGGTGGCAATACGCATACCGCTGAAACCGGCCAGCGCACTGAAAATACATCCGGTAATGAAAGCGGCCACGATCAGGATGTGCGAGGTTTCAACCATCTGACTGAGAATGCCCAGTCCGATACTGGCGATGACCATGTAGATGGCAAGAATCCTGTATTCCGATTTCAGGAAAGCCATCGCCCCTTCGGCAATCGCTTTTGAAATGGTTTGCATTTTTTCATCCCCGGCGTCTTGTTTGCTGACCCAGCTGGCTTTGATAAACATATACACCAGGCCTACAATGCCAAGGACCGGTACGAAATACAAGAAATTTTCCATAGTTACTATTTAAGGGGTGCGAAGGTAGTTCTTTATACGAAAGGAGGCAAATTGAACCTAATTATCGTATTGAATTATAAATATTTATATGATTTTCGATCAGGCCTGGCCCTGCTTCTGAAATGCGTATAGGGTTAATAACGAGCGAATTGGGGGAAGCGGGGGTTGACCAGCTACTTTCGTTTTCGGATGCCGCCTTGGTAACAAAGGGTTGCATGTAAAGACCTGTTTATCAGTCAAAAGCGATATACTACCCCTTTTTGGAACAAAGAAGAACTCAGGACCGCCTATCCGACAATGTCGCACCAAAGGGCTCCGTCCTCGATGCAGGGGGCCGGATAGGCTGGTGTGAAGTCATCAAAAGCCATGGGCGCAGCAGGCTCAGCTATCGGCGGTGAGGGCAGCTCCTCAGTGCTTTTTTATGCTTTGGGTGCAGGGGGCTCTTGGTTTTCCTCCTTCTCCTGCGCTTGGAAATTTTTCAAACTGATTTAATCCCGCCTCAACGGTTTGCTGAAGGTGCTTCAACGCAAGAAGGCAGGGGTATTCTTCCTGCCTTCTTGCGTCAATAGTGGAGATTACCGGATGATCACGAGTCGGGCGCCGATGCTCTTTTTCTGATCCGAAAGCTGAAGATGGTAAACGCCATTTTCAAATTCATCCAAGGCCAGGTACAGCGAATGTCCGCTCAGTGTACTGCGCCATACTTCACGACCGGCGGCATCGCTGATACGGAGGAGCAGCGGTGAGGAAGACGGTCCGGAGACATCGATTCGGATAAAGTCGCTGGCCGGATTGGGATACATTGTGAAGCGGGTACCGTTCAGCTCACCGATACCGGTACAATCGGCGATATAGACCGTGTCGGTGGCGCTTCCGAAACATCCGTTCATATCGCTGTAATCATACGTGACCAGGAAGAAGCCGAAGCCGAGGAACGCGGGATCGAACGTGTTGCCGCTCACACCCATCCCCGACCAGGTGCCTCCGGGAGGATCTTCGCCGAAGAGCTGAAGGGGTGACGCGGTGGAGCAGATCACCGTATCAAGACTGAGGGTTACTAACGGATGTGGATGAACGATCAATTCCGTGTACAGTAAACTGTCGCAGCCGTTCGTGCTGATCAGGGTATCAATAAAATTTCCCGGGCTGCTTTGCCAGTTGCCGCCGATCCAGATGCTGTCGCCCTGGCAAATGCCGATCTGCAGGGAATCGAAGGCCGGGGCGAAGAAGCCGAGGTTGCTGAACAGGAGGCTGTCGCAACCGTTCACGCTGCTGAGGGTATCGGCATACGTGCCCGCCAGACTCTGCCAGCCGCCTCCCAGAAAAATACTGTCGCCGCTGCAGACAAAGACCTGCACCGAATCGAAAGGAACCGGGAAGAACGCCAGCATAGTAACCAGAAGGCTGTCGCAACCATGTACCGAGGTCAGGGTGTCGGTGTAGGTACCCGCCTGCGATTGCCAGGCTCCTCCGGCGAAAACGCTGTCGCCGTTACAAATCGTGGCCTGCAAAGGGGTACTGTAAACCGGATAGTTTTCAAGGGTGGTGATGAAGAGGCTGTCGCAGCCGTTGACAGCGCTGAATACCTGGATGTAATTTCCCGGAACGCTCTGCCAGTTCCCGTGGATTTGCAGGCTGTCGCCGGGGCAGAGGCGAAGGGTATCGGCCAGGCTGTAAGATTCATGGACGGTGAGCAGCAGGAAGGCGGAGGCTCCGCTGCCGCAGAAGTTCTGCGCCTTTACCTGGAGGCTGTCGCCGCTGCCGGCATTGCTGAAACTGAGTGTGGCGCTGGTATCGCCGGCCGTACTCAGCACGGCATTGGTGCCGGTATACGACCAGCTGTAGGTACTGATTGCATCCACGGGGCTTACGCTGAAAATCACATTGCTGTCGTTGTCGCAATACGTGACGCTCGTATTTTGAAAGACAGGTGCACCGGGTATACCCCCGATCGTTAGCTTCACGGCCATGGACGTGTCGGCGGGACTGCAAACCCCGCTCACCACACAACGGAACTCCGCGCCGTTATAGATCAGTGCAGGGTTGGTCACGGTCAGGGTGTCGTTGAATACGCCGGTGAAAGGCGCTCCGTTGTTCAGGTTGCTGAAGCCGCTTCCGGTATTGATCTGCCAGCGGTAGGCCGCGGACGAACCGACCGCATTCACAATGAAAACGGTGGAACTTCCGGCGCAGATGCTGTCGGCCTGTGGCTCGAGGGTCACATTCGGAAGGATATTTACGAAGACATAGACCGGTGCCGAGGTGTCGGCGGGAGCGCAGCTGCCACTCACGATACAACGGTAATTGGTGAGGTGGAGCGAAAAGGGCGTGGCCGTAATCAGCAGGGCGGAGGTGGTGGCGCCGGAATAAGGGGGGGTGTTGCTAAGATTCGTCCATCCACCACCGTTATCAAACTGCCACTGGTAACCGAGGCCGGTTCCTGAAGCACTCACACTGAAGCTGACGTTGAGTCCTTCGCAGATTGCCCTGGCCGGCGTCTGCGCCGTGATGTTGGGCGCGGGCAGCACGGTGAGGATGGCGGCATTGCTGACCGCTGCAGGGGGCGCTGCGCCATAGGCCATGCAGCGGAAGGGGCGGCTGTTCAGCGCAAAGGGAATGCCGCTGAAGTGGAGGGTATCGTCCTGGCTTCCGCTGAAGGGAAGTGTATCGGTCACATTCACCCAGGTGCCGCCAATGTTTTGCTGCCATTGGTAAGCGCTGGCATTCCCGGCCTGAATAAAAAGGGAGAAGTTGCTGTTTTCACACAGGGTTTGGGTCAAAGGATGCACCGTGATCTGCGGAACGGGAAGCGCGCAACCGCTGAAGGTACAGGGCGGAGGAAGCTGAAAGGACGGGGCTACCGGAGGAACGCTGCTGGTATCGGTATTCCAGCTGGAGGCGATGCTTATGGCCGACAGGAGACTCAGCGTATCCCCGCTGGTGGTGCTGCAGTTGTATTGCGCATTCACCGCATCGGGGAAAAGCGCCGTGCCCAGTGTTCCCAGGGTGACCGGTAAGGTGGACCGGGAAGAGGTGAAATCGCAGGAATCAAGCACCGTATCCCAGTCGCGGTTGATGCTGATACCGGCAATGAAAACAGGATTGGCGGTGGTTCCCTGGAAAGCCAAAACCTGGTCGCCGCTGGTCGCCAGGCTCAGGTACACATTGGCATTGTTGAACGTAGGGCTGATGCCGGTCACGGTACCGCTGCTGGCCGTCAGGGCCTTGCGGCAATTTATGCTGACCTGCGTTCCACAACTCAGCACGGAAGTGCTGGTCCAGCGAATGATCCCGTCGTTGTAGGCGCCGGTATTTCCTCCGCAGGGATCCACTGTCTGGAACGTTCCGGCATCGGTCCAGCCGAAATCGGTGAAGTAGATCACAGTATTGACATCCATATCTTTTAACAGCACAAAGGAGATGACATCGTCCTGGGTCACATTGTTATCATCGGCGGTGATGTAACCGGTGAAGGCGATGTCACCGGCTTCAAGACTGGTTTGGGCCTGAGCGGTTACCATGCCTGTTGCAAGAAAAAAGAGGGTGCTCAGTATCGGCAGGCAGTGCACCTGCTGGCGTTTTTGTACTGTCATTGTTTGGGGCTTTATGTGCTTGCAAAATTAAGCTTTCCCGCTCGTATTTGGCCTGGCAAGATTAATCAATGCAAACAATTTTACAGGAGGGGCTCTAATTTTGAAATAGCCTGCCTTTTTAGTACTTTTGATAGGTGATCCGCGCTGTTTATACCCTGTTCTTCCTGCTCTTGCTGCATGGTGCCGTGGCTCAGCATGCACCCGGTTCACGGTATTTCAGTGTACCCGTTCAATTTGTGGTGGTGAACGGGGATTTTGATGAATCGGTGGTGTACATGCGCCGCGGGGGCGAAACGGTGGCGACCTTTAAAGGGCAGCATAACATGAAGCTCCGGCTGGAGTACGATACGGAGTACAGAATCGATTTTACCAAACCGGGCTACATCACCAAATCCATCCGGGTCGACACCAAGGTGCCGGCAGACCGGCGTAAACAGGGATTTGATCCTTATAAGATCGGCGTGCGGCTTTTTAAGCAATACGATGGAGTGAACATTGTTATTTACAACCAGCCCGTGGCCTTCATCCGTTACCTCGCGGAAATCGATGAGTTCGGCTACGATACCGATTATACCAAATCCATTTTATCCCAACTGAAGGAAACGGAGGAAATCCTGGAAAAGAAAGCCAGGGAAGAGCGAATGGTCAGTAAGCAGGATAAATCTCCAGAACAAAGGGAGCAGCCTGCTATCTCGATTCCTGCCGGACGGCCGTCTTTCGAAACCATGCTGGCTGCTGAGCCGATGCCCTTGCGGTCCCTGCCCTTGCCCTTTTTGCATGCGGAAGTCATGGCAGCACCGCGCCCGGTCAACCTGTCCGCTCTGCCGGTCCTACCCGAAGAGCAGGCTACCGTTCCGCATCCTCCGCAGCAGGGTGACGATCCGCAGGCCGGCAGCGACCCTCTGCAGGGCGTTGATCAACACGGCAGCGGCAGCGGTGACGATGGCCGGGAAATCCGCGACACAGGCCTCCGGACTTCGGGTGACAGTGACCGATCGCCCGGGGTCTTGTTGCCGGAATACACGCTGCATACGGAAGTGGAGAAAATTGTAGAACACAACCGGGTGATAACGGTGTTGCGTATCCGTGAAGGTGAGCACACGAGAGAATACCGCAGCATCCAGTATACCTGGGGCGGCCTGTTTTATTTCATGGACGATTCCTATCCGGTTTCCGAACACCTTTTTCAGTATCTCACCCGGCAGGTGCCCTTACGGTAAAGCGATTTTACCTTTTCCTTTTTTGATTTTCCTGACGGTCAGTACAATCAGCGGGGTGATGACCAGTGTCGGCAGCAACCAGGCGACAAAGGCCGGCCGGGTGCTTACGTTCTGTACCAGGAAGGCGGTCACCGTGGCGATGTATCCGCCCATCATGGATGTAATGTGCCTGATCAGCCAGTGGTTTTTTTCGGTGGGCGGAACGGTGAAGCGCCGGTAATCCTTTCGTACTCCCGAGCCCATCACGATGCCGAATACCAGGGGTACGATGCCAAAGCTATTTTGCTCCTTCAGGAAAAACCAGGCGCCCGACGTGAACAATCCGAGTGTGGCCAGCGAAGAGAGGAAGAGCAACACCCAGTCAAAGCGCTCCGCTTTTTGTCCGCGGTGCAGCATCTTGAGTGAAAGCGCCCTGTAACCCGTCACCACCAGGTAACAGCTGAACAGGCCCACCATAAAGAGAAACCAGTTTTCGCGAGCCAGGGATAAAACCATGGAGGTGATAAAAATGACGAGCATTGACCAGAAATAAACCAGTCCGCTACGGCGGTGAAAGCGTCCGCCATCCTGCTTCAGCATGGCCAGGGGTCCTGCCAGCAGGGCGGCGCTTCCCGACAGGATGTGCAGCCAGCGCAGGCTTTCGAGAATAGGAAGTTCCATAATTGTTGAAGTTATGCCAGCAAAGAAACAACCTCGATCCTCTGGTGTCAAGACGGAAGGGCTGAACGTACCGGCCCTGGGATGATCTGCAGCTTTTGGGATGAAATGCAGGGCGCCGGGATGAATGGATGGCTTTTATACAAGGAAAACGGATGGTCTGCAAGGATGAATGCCGGTGCACAGGGATCGTATTCGCGCGGGAACAACACCGCGACCGCGATTATTTCGCCAGCCGCGTATTCAGTTCCTCGTTCAGATTCCGTGAAACGGGAACCACGGTATCGGTACCGTCCAGCACCAGGCGGTAACCCTGTGAATTACCCGTAACCGATTTCACGCGGTCGAGGTTGACAATCCAGGTGCGGTGGCAGCGGTAAAAAGCGGTGAACTTCTGAAGATCCTCTCTGGCATTTTTCAGGGTACCCCTCAACAGGCGGCGTTGTTCTTTCCCGTTTTCCAGGTAGTGTACCTCAATATAGTTGTCGGCGGAGCTGATGTACAGCAAATCCCTGGCGGGAAGGGTCAGCTCTTCTTTTTTATTTTCGGAGCGCAGGCTTACCATGGCGTCCGGAATGGCGTCCAGTCGCTTTTTGTGGTGCATGTGTCCGCTGATTTCGCGGGCCTGCCTGAGGTTTCGCCGGGTCAGCACCAGTTGAATCACCATCACGTTGATGCTGACCGGCAGCAAGGCCACCAGCAAGGTGAAGACCTGGAAAGACACCAGGTACTGTATGCTGATGTTGTCTCTGAAAATCCATACGGAATAAAGCGCATTCGCAATGCCGATGGTGAAAATGATCCACATGATGTACAGGATTTCCCTGCCAACCGTCCAGTGGCTTTCCGAAAAAAACCGGGGAAACAGCCTGGTGAAATAAAAGGCATTGAGCAAGACCATGACGCAGGTGATCAGGCCATAGCCAGCCGTAATTTTAGCAATCTCCAGCGTTTCGAAACGATGCAGCTGAAAGGGACGGAAAATGAAGAGGAAGAGAAAAATGAAAAAGCCGGTGAACAAGGAAACCCGGATACGGCCCGCGCGATTTTCGCTATAGGGAAAGGGTTGCTTGAGGAAAGAAGTAATCATCCGCGGTACTCCTTCTTTTGTACTGGCTTATTGAAGGTATTTCTGCTGGAAAAACTGGCTGTAAGCCTTCATGTCTTTGGTGCGGGTGAGTTCACTGAGATTATCCTGTGAAATGACATAATACTGCACCTGCTGCGGATCGTACTGGTTCACCAGATTGTCTTCGGAGACAATCGTTTCATAATACATCATTGCATCATCCCGGGTGTTGAATGACATCACGGCGATGTACTGAATGTTGAGATCGATGTTTCCGTTGTTGACGGTCAGTTGCTGTTCGGGGAAATCGATGTTGTTGAAAGCTTTGATCTTGTTGATCAGTTCATTGGTAACCAGCGAAGCTTTCTGGTAGAGGATCACAAAGAATTGCAGGCTGTTGGGGTCGTAGGTATACTTCGCCGACTTGGCAAACGGATCCTTGAGGTTGTTCGTATCCACCGGCAGGGTATCGAGGGCGGTGGTCTTCACATCGTTTCCTTTGATGTAATCGAGAATCTCCTTGGCCCGGAAGCTGACGGAATCTTTGGGATAGCGGCGGATCACATCTTCCAGTTCAAACTGAAAATCGTTGATGGGCCGGGTCTTGCCAACGGCCATGGCTTTGAGAAAAGCAAATTTTGGAGAGAGCTTGTTGTTGGCCGGAAATGACTGGTCGGCGTACTCCTTTCGTTCAATCACCTGGTCGTACTGCCGGTTCAGGAAGGCCCGGTAGGTATTTTCATAAAACACCTCCAGTACTTCCGATTTCCTTTTCATCTCCATGAAAAAGTTGGGGTTCTGAATCAGCCGCGCATAATCGGATTCGGGATAATTCGCCAAAATGTAATTTTTGTAAAAATTGGCCTTGGCGGAGTCGCCCAGGGTCGTGTAGGTTCTGTACAGGTTGTAATAGGAAGGCTGCTTGTATTTGTTGGCAGGATAGCGTTTATCCAGTGTCTCGAAACTGTTGATGCTCTCGGGCAGGTTGTTCAGCTGCTCTTTGTAAATGACGCCGCAGTTGTAATAGGCCTCGGCGATTTTGAGGTTGGATTCTTCAAGTTGTGCAGGAGAATCGGGAATTTGTCCGAGGTAAGCTTCCTTTCTGGCTTTGGAATCGAGTTTGGCAATGCTGTCGTTGAGCGCCTGCTTTCCGGCCTGGCTGCTGTCAACGGTCGCGGTATCTTGCGTTTCACTCATCACCAGCTCTTTTTCACTCCGCCGCCAGTTGTCTTCCTGTTTGCGGTTTCCCCAGCGCTTCAGAAATTCGTTGTATCCGAAACTGATGGCCGACTGATTGTAAAAATACCAGGCTCCCGCGGCGGTGGCTGGCTGGTTCATTGCACGGGGCTGACTCTTGAGCTCCTTTTCTTCCAACACCTGTTGTTCTTCGAGGCGCTGCTGTTCTTCTTTTTCCTGTTTCAGTCTTTCCTTCTCGGCATCTTCCGCTTCCACCAGTTTTCCAATCAGGGCCTCCCGTTCGGAAAGGCTTAGCGAAGCGAGGTGTTGCAGACTGTCTTCCGTAATGATGACCTTCAGGTTTTTTACCAGCCGGTCGAGGCTGTTGCGTTTTGCCTGGATGTCGAAATAATCCGGGTGATCATTGGTCAGGTTGGTGAGGCAACTGTCGTAATACGCTGCAGCAGGGATGTATTCGGGGCGTTTGAGGTAGATGTTGGCCAGCGAAAGATAGCTGAGTGATTTTTGCGTCGTATTGGAAGTGGAGGCCTGGATGGATTTGTTGAGCAGTTCCACCGAGAGGTCCTCTTTCTTTTCCTGCTGGGCCACGCCCGCCAGCGCATAATAAATCTGGTCGCGGTACTCTTTGTTCTTTTCGTCCTTCAGCATTTTCTGCAGCTCGCGTTTTACAATGTCCGCGCTGCCGCTGCCCACGTCGTAACAACGGGCGCGGTTGATGCGGGCATTGAAAGCCATTTCATAGGGCGGATTCAGGCGGAGCACCTTTTGATAGGCGTCAAAAGCTTTGGGAAGGGTATCGGCACGCTGGTACAGCTGTCCGAGAATAAAGTAATAACGGCTGCGGTCATCCTTCTTTTTCGAGGTAGAGGCCGCCATCTGCAGCGCCGACATGGCGCGCGGAACATCGTTTTTCTGCAGGTGGTATTGGGCCAGCACCGCATTGTAAAAACCTCTGAGACGGATCGGGAATTTTTTATCGGCCTTCAGGTAGTCGAGCAGGTATTCCGCATCGGTGGTTTTTCCGAGCTCCAGGTAAGAGCGCGTGAGCCAGAGCAGGGCTTCCGGACGGATTTCGTCGTCCTTGTACTCGGAGCTGATGTACTGAAAGGTTTCTATCGACGACCAGAAATCGTGCTTGTAGAACTGACTTTGTCCCACCACCATGTAGCATTCGGGGATCCAGGCATTGTGCTCGCGTATGCTGCGGTCGTTCTTGCCTTTTACATTGATGGAGTGGCGGGTGATGGCGATGGAGGCCTTCTTGATGGCTTCATCGAAATCAGGGAAGACCGCTTTGGCCTTGTTGAGATCGCCGATCTTGAAAATGGAAAGGACACGGTCGTATTTGTCTTCGTGCGCGTCAGCCAGGGTAGCCGCCCCCTGTTTCATGCGCTCGCGGGCATTGAAGTAAAAGTTATAGTGGGTGGTGGTGCCATGATAAGCCCGGCTGAAGAAATTGTTTTTCTTCACGCTGCACGACCAGAAGGTTAAACTCGTCAGCAGCAGGAGTAAATGGAAACGCGGGCTTTTCACAGGTTGATCTCGCTTGGCTATCCGGTAATAACTGGATAATTGAGGTTTTAGTATAAACGTGCAAATATAAGGATTGGCAGCAAGCGCCCGAAAGCCCGATCTTTACGATATTTGTCCCTATGCCCATCCTGAAGGCCAGAAGAAAAAAAATCGTCAGAAACCTGCGGAGCAAATTCAGGCTGGTGGTGATGAATGACCAGACCCTGGAGGAGAAATTTTCGCTCCGCCTCACCCCGATGAACATCATCGTTTTTGGCGGAACCTTTGCCCTGAGCCTGATCACCTTAACCCTTTATTTAATAGCCTTTACACCCCTCCGGGAATACATCCCCGGTTATACCGATGTCAATATCCGAAGAAACCTGCTGACGGTTGCCCGGAAAACAGATTCGCTTGATTATCAGATGGCTGCCCAGGAGCGCTATCTCAGCAACCTCCTGGATGTCCTGAACGACAGGGTCGATACCAGCGCGCTGCGCAAGGACAGTCTTCAGACGACCCTGTATGACAGCATCCGTAAACTCGACCGGTCGGAAGAAGATTCGTTGCTGCGACTGCAGATGGAGGTTTCCGACCGCTTTGAACTCAGCGAATCCGGTGAAAAAGCCTTTGCCGCGGGCATCGGCAGCTATACCTTTTTTACACCCCTCAAAGGCAGCATCACCAATAAGTTCAATGTGGTGCAGAAGCATTTTGGGATCGACATCGTGGCAGGGCCCAACGAGGTGATCAAATCGGCCATGGACGGCACCGTGCTGATTGCCAATTTCACCAGTGAAACGGGCTATGTCATCGGCATTCAGCACAGCAACAATATTTTTACTTTTTACAAGCACAATTCCGCCTTGCTGAAAGGCATTGGCGATCATGTCCATGCCGGTGAAGTGGTGGCGATCATCGGCAATACCGGTGAATACAGTACGGGGCCGCATCTTCATTTTGAGTTGTGGTACAACGGAAGTCCCGTCAACCCCCTCGAGTACATTTCCTTTTAATTCAGCCCTGCCTTTCAGGGCCCCGGATCCGGGGCCGGAGCGGAATTCATCCTGCTGCACAATATTCCCGGCGATTCCTCCTTATAGCGATAAGCCTTTATTTTTGCCGCGTGAGCCGCCCGAGAAAAATCATCCTGATCATCTTCCTGTCCTGTCTGGTCCTGCTGGCGCTCCTCAGCGCCTTGGCCTGGTGGCTGGGACCCAGAATCAAGGAGGTGGCGGTACAGCAAATCAATCAAAACCTCACCGTACCGGTGAGTGTGGAGGAAATTGATTTTTCCCTTCTCCGCAAATTCCCGTATGCAAGCGTTGATTTCCGCAATGTTCAGACCCGGGGCCGCAGTACGGAGGGAACCACGGAGCCGCTCCTGGTGGCGGGCCACGTCTACCTGCTCTTCAACTGGTGGGAGGTGTTTGGCGATGAACTTCGTCTGAAAAGCATCAGTATTGAAAAAGCCGACTGCAATTTGTTTGTCGACCGCCGGGGTGTGGAGAACTACGACATCTTCCGGAAGAGAGAAGCGGGCGGTAATGCCTTCAGCCTGGAATTGCAGGAAATCCTCCTCCGTGAAACAGCGCTCCGGTATCACAACATCCGCGCAGGGCGTGATTATGCCTTCAGGGCCGGGTCGATGAAATGCCTCGGCACCTTCTCGGAGGCGGTGTATGACCTGGAAGGAGAGGGAGCGCTGTATGTGGAAAGATTCAAGAGCGATGGAATCACCTACCTCAGCAACAAGGAAACCAACGTGAAGGTGAAAGTCCGCATGGATACACAGAAGGGCCTGTATACGTTCAGCGAAAGCACCCTGCAGGTGGAAGCCATTCGGCTGATGGTGGACGGCTACTTCCGCAGCGGTAAGGAAACCCTGGTGGATCTGAAGGTGCAGAGCAGCGATGCCGGACTGAAAGAACTGCTCTCGCTGGTCCCCGGCCTGTATACGGATAAGCTGCAGGATTATAACTACGACGGGAAGGTGTATTTCAACACCAGGATTTCGGGCAGGATCAGCAATACGGAACAACCCCTGATTACCGCTGAATTCGGAACAACTAACGCCTCCCTCTCTCCGAAGGGAAGCCCCTACAAGCTCAGCGGACTTCAGTTTGCAGGGAATTATGTGAACCGCATTTCGGCGGCCCGGCCGGTGGAGCGTCTCGAGATCAGGGGCGCCCGCGGACTGCTCGAAGGACAGGCTTTCCGCCTGGAGCTTCTGGCCGAAGATTTTAAAAATCCATCCATCAGCCTGACGGTAAACAGCAAGGTGGATCTGGCCGTACTCAGCCGTTTTTATATTCCTGACACCCTCGAAAGCATGTCGGGGCAGGTGATGCTGGATGCCCGGCTTCGCGGGCGCAGCCGTGAATCGGCCAGCTGGGTTTCGGAAGGCAGCCTGCAATGGCTGAATGCCGGATTCCGTCTCCGGAAAAGCCCGGTGGAGTACAGCGGAATCAACGGCATGCTTCAGCTGAAGGGCAATCGCCTCTCCCTTGTGAACCTGGAAGGGATCGCCGCCGGAAGCGACTTCCGCCTGAACGGGTTTTTCGATAACGTCTACGCCTATTTGCTTACCAAAGAGGAAGTCGTGTACGGAGAGGCCAGCCTCAGCGCGCGCAATCTGGACCTCAACGAGCTCCTGGAGGACAAAAGCAACAGCGCAGCGGATACCGCTTACCGTCTCGATTTCAGTGACCGCATCAAGGTGAAGCTGGGCATCAGTGTCGGCATGCTCAGTTTCCGTAAGTTTCAGGCCTGGCAGGTAAAGGGTGAACTCCACCTGCGCGACAAGGTCCTGTACGGGAATGCAATTTCTTTCAAAGCCTTTGAAGGGCATCTGCAGCTCAACGGCCGGATTGATGCCTCGCACCGCGACAGCATTCTCATCGCCTGTGATGCCGACCTGAAGAAACTGGATGTGACGGAAGCCTTCGCCCAGCTTGGCAATTTCGGCCAGGAAGTGATCCGTGATAAAAATGTGAAAGGAAAGCTGACGGCCAGCGTACAGTTTGCCTCCACCTGGAGCAAAGATCTGCACTGCAATTTCAACAAGGTATATGCGAGAAGCAAACTGCTCATTGAAAAGGGTGAGTTGATCGATTTCGAGCCCATGCTGGCCCTCTCCCGATACCTGAAGGGCGCCGACCTGCGCCAGATTAAGTTTGAAACCCTGCAGAATGAAATAGAGATCAGCAACCAGCTCATCACCTTTCCGGGCATGGAAATCAAATCGAGTGTGATGGATCTCACGGCTTCCGGAACCCACTCGTTCAGCAACGTCGTGGACTACAAACTGCAGCTCTATCTCTCACAGATCATGGGCAGGAAGGTGCGCGACCGCAACACCGAATTCGGTACCGTGCAGGATGATGGCCTGGGCCGCATGCGTCTCTTTCTCACCATGAAAGGTCCGCTGAGTGATCCTAAAATCAGCTACGACCGGAAAGGCATCGAACAGAAAATCACCAAAGACATCCGGCAGGAGAAACAGGACCTCAAACAAATACTGCGGCAGGAATTCGGATGGTTCAAAAAGGACAGTGCAGGCGTGAAGAAGGTTGAGAACCAGCCCCAAAAGCAGGAGGAACTTGAATTGGACAGTGAACCGGAGTGAGGTAGCCTTTAAATCCCCTATTTTTGAAGCACATTAGGATCAGTGAATATTTATACCCGAAAACAGCGCTGGAAACTTCTCCTGTTGGTCATTGCCTTGCTCATAGGCATTGGTTCGCTTTTATACACCAACCAGCTGGTACGTAAACTCTCCGCCGAAGAGAAGAAAAAGGTCGAATTGTGGGCGGAGGCCACCCGCCAGATCTCCGATATCAACGCGGAGCCCGGTGATATCAGCTTTGCGCTTTCGGTACTTACGGATAACACCACCGTCCCCGTTATACTGACCGATGAACATTCGCAGGTCATCTCCACCCGCAACCTGGATTCCCTGCGACTCGATGACAGTTTGTACATCGCCCGGGAGCTGGAGGAAATGAAGACGCAGCACGAGCCGATTGAAATTGCTTTCGCCGCCAACCAGAAGAATTTTATTTATTACAAGGACTCCTACCTGCTGACCCAGCTGAGGTATTATCCGTTTTTTCAGCTGGCGGTCATTGCCCTCTTCCTGCTGGTTTCCTACATCGCCTTCTCCACCTCCCGCAAGGCGGAGCAGAACCAGGTATGGGTGGGCATGGCCAAAGAGACGGCCCACCAGCTCGGAACCCCGCTTTCCTCCCTCATGGCCTGGCTGGAATACCTGAAGTCGAAGCCGCAACCGGAGGAGCATCTTCCGGAAATTGAAAAGGACATTATCCGCCTCAATACCATCACCGAACGTTTCTCGAAAATCGGTGCCGCGCCGGCGCTGAAGAAGGAGAACCTGACCACCGTGATGGAAAACGCCATCGATTATATCCGTACCCGGGCTTCTTCCCGCGTGAATTTCAAACTGGAGAACCTCCAGAGTTACCACGTGGAGGCGCC
>JAEUTF010000116.1 GCA_016788185.1 Bacteroidia bacterium
GCCGTTCTGGTCGGCGCGCAGCATCGTGCCATCGCCGGAGCCAAACGTATACGACGTTTGTCCCGCCACATAATAACTGAGCACACCCGCTGAATCCTTCCTGCTCACCACATCATAGCCGGCCTGTTGGCTCACCGGGAAATTGGGGGTGGGTCCGGGAGAGGAAATCAGTTTGCTGAAAACAAAAGCAGGGGCGGCCCCGGCGGTATTCACCCGCATCAACAGGATGCCGTTCTTCCCGTTGGCCGGATTCAAGGCTGAACCGGTAATGACATATTCCTGGGCTGCATTGGTCGCCCGTATACTTTGCAGGTTGAAGTTCGCGGCATTGTTGGACGCTATAAAGTGCAGCCAATGCAAGGCTCCGGAGGCACTGAACCGGGCGATGAAGGCGTTTTGGCAGGCCAGCGACGGAGAAGCGCTGCGCACATGGCCAATCACCACCACATTTCCGCTGAGGGAATCGTCAATCACCGAGGTGGCTTCCGCCAGGCTGGCCGTCGTGCCGCAGGGAAGTGAAAACTTCCGGACCCAGTTCACCACGCTTCCGCTGGCATTGTGCTTCATGAGAAAGGCCGCTGAACTGCTTTGCACATAGCTGCTGCCGCAGGTGTAATACTTGGATGTAGTCTTTGCGGAGCGTCGGGTGCAAAACGATTCATCAAAGCCCCCCAGATCCACCTTGCGCACACTTTGCGGTACACCGGATGCCGCGGTTTTCAGGAGGAGCACATCGCCGGTACCGGGCGCATTGTTACTGTACACCACCCCCGACATCAGAAAGGCATTGCTGCCTTCACAAATGGAATTCATTCTGGAAGGTCGCTCCGCTCCGTTGTAAAACAGATAGTAAAAGCGGTTGGCCTGTGTGGCGCCTGTAAACCCAATTCTGGCAAACCTCGATCGCTCGATGAGGGCGCCCGTGGCGGTGGGCGACTGTACCTTTCCGGTCGCCGCATATACCGGCTTCCCCGAAACCAGAAACTGGTCGGTGATGAGGCCATCGTTGAACCACTCCTGCGACAGCGAGTCGAGATCATACAAGCGCTGTCCGTACTGCGCCTGCGCCGCCGATCCCATCAGCAGGGGCAGGAACAAGCATAAAATTTTCTTCATGGCTTTACCTTTTTTGAAATGAGTGAAAGGATCCGAAATGTAACTGTGCTGCCCGACATTTGCAAGAGAAATACGTCTGATCTTACTCAGGTGAACCCGGTTTTAGAGATAATCCTACTTTTACGGTCTCAAACCGGCTACCCGATGAACTTCTCAGTAAAAGATATCCTCTCCGTCAGCATGATCCTTTTTGCGGTGATTGACATCATCGGCTCCCTGCCGGTCATCATCGAAACGCGTAAAAGAGTAGGCTTCATCCACGCCGAAAAAGCCACACTGGCTTCACTGGTCATCATGGTGCTCTTTCTTTTCCTGGGGGAGAGCATTCTGAAACTCATCGGCATCGACGTTTCATCCTTCGCCATTGCGGGCTCGCTGGTGATCTTTTTCCTGGCCCTCGAAATGATACTGGGCATCCGTCTGTATCGGGATGAAGTACCCGAAACCGCCTCCATCGTTCCCATTGCCTTCCCCCTCATTGCGGGCACAGGAACCATGACGACCCTGATTTCCCTGCACTCGCAATACTCCACCGAAAATATTCTCGTGGGCATTGTCGTGAACATGCTGATCGTGTACCTGGTGCTCCGCCTGGTGGAGCCGCTGGAGCGGTTGCTGGGGAAAGCGGGCATCAGCATCATCCGCAAGGTGTTTGGCATTGTGCTGCTGGCCATTGCCATCAAACTCTTCCGGACCAATGTGGGCATCTGAACAGCAAAAAGAAAATGCGCCCATTAAACTTCCTGATCCATGCATCCCACCAAGAACAACTCGGCCCGGCTCGTCCGTAGTTTCCGCTATGCCATAAAAGGACTGAAAATATACCTTGGCTCAGGTGGCAATGTGAAGATCCATCTGGCCGCCAGTTTCCTGGTGCTCGTTATGGGATGTTGGTTCAGGATCAGTCTGACTCAATGGTGCGTTTTGGTACTCGCCAGCGGAATGGTCCATGCAGCCGAAGCCATGAATACCTCCATTGAAAACATCGTGGATTTTATATCGCCGCAGCAACATCCCCAGGCCGAAAAAATAAAGGACCTTTCCGCAGGGGCCGTGCTGATCAGCGCCATGGCCGCCGCCCTTGCAGGATTGTTGATTTTTATCCCGCTGATCTTCTGAATGCGCCGGAATCAGTCCTGCGTAAAGATCAGTTTATCTTCATCCACCATCTTTCCATCGACAAACGTCCTGAGCAGGTAAAGGCCCGCGGCCAGATCTCCCCGGTAGAGGACCGTTGTATTGCCAGTCGCCGGCAGCATTTGAAGAGCGCGTCCGTGCAGGTCCAGCAATTCAAACCGCACGACGGAACGGCTGAAATCTCCATCCATTTCGAGTCGTACTGCATCGGTGGCCGGCACAGGTCCTACGCGTGTCTGGTATGGCGCCGCGCCAAAATCGCCCTCCCGGCAATTCACCACCACGGGGATGGCATTGGAGGTTTTGCTGCAGCCGTTGGCGCTTTCGCGCACCGTGTAATTACCGGCAAGGGTAGCGGTATAGCTTTGTGCGGTGGCCCCTGCCAGGTCATTGCCGTTGGCGCGCCATTGGTACGTGACTCCGGCAAAAGCATTGGCCGTTAGCACTACGCTTTGTCCGGCACAAAAGGTGGTGGGACCGCCCGCGCTGATGCTGGCGGCGGGATTGTTGATTTTGGTGCACACGACCGAAGCGGTGGCCGTCACACCGCAGGGGCTGGTGACCACCACGGAATAGGTCCCGCTCTGGCTGACCGTGTACGTGCTGAAGACGGCGCCAGCTATGTTCACATTGTTTTTCCTCCATTGAAAACTGTATCCGGGCAGGCTGTCGGCGGAAATCAGCAGCGTGCTGCCCTGGCAAAATGTGGCCGCTCCGGCAGGGCTGATGCTGACGGCCGGCGGCGCATTCACCGTCACCGTTTTGGCGACAGAGGCCACGCTGCATCCGGAAGCGGCGGTCAGGATCACCTGGTAATCGCCGGCCACCGTGGCCGTATAGGAAGAAGCGCTGGCGCCTGCAATCACCTGTCCGTTGCGCAGCCACTGATAGGTGTAGGGTCCGCTGTTGGTACTGAAAGTAACCGAACCTCCGTTGCACAACGTAGTAGAGCCTCCGGCGATGATATCAGCGAAATAATATTCCAGCGTGAGTTTGGGCCGGTGGGCCGCGATCGCATCGTCGGAGGAGGCCAGGCGTATCCAGGTCTGGCGCTTCAATTCATCCAGGTGCAGGAGCATGCCGAAGTGCTGGGAGGGCACATAGGACCAGTGCCGCACCAGGTTCAGGATGCTGAGGTT
>JAEUTF010000176.1 GCA_016788185.1 Bacteroidia bacterium
ACCCAGGAGGAGAATTGCGCCCAGGTGGCTTCTCTGGGATGGTTGCCCCAGTCGAACATGTTTATGCCGATGATCACCATGATGATCAAGGCATAAATCCAGTAAAAATTAAAATTGAAGCGTGGTTGCTTCGGCTTCGGGAAATTGTTGAAAGACTTTTTCTTATCTTCCTGTGTAGATGGCTCAGACATTTTTAATCCTCTTCAATATTGTTTCGGGTGTTCCCTTCAAACAATTCAGTTTAACTTTAGTTATCGTTGACTTCGCGTGTGTCCGCGTCCGCCCACAGCCTTTCAATGCCATAGTAGGCTCTTTGTTCAGGCTGGAAGATATGGACTACCACGCTTATGTAGTCGATTAGCACCCACTGTGCATTTTTAACGCCTTCAAGATGTGCCGGATTTTCACCGCATTCCTTGTAAACCATTTGGTCTACTGATCGGGCCAAAGCCTCTACCTGGGTCGAAGAATCGCCATGGCAAACCACAAAAAAGTCGGAAACCACCCCTCCGATACCCCTCAGGTCCATGATCACAATCTCTTTCGCCTTTTTTTCCTGAAGCCCCCTGACAACAGCTTCCACCAGCAGTTCTGTGGCGTTTTTCTGTATCTTCAGGCTGGCCCTGGCGCTTTTTGCCATGCGTGTCTTGTGCGGTATTTCTGCAAAATTACTCATTTTTATCCCTGAAATGAACCTGATCGTCCTGCCTTCTGTTGATTCTACTAACAATTATTTACAGTCGCTCCTGAGCCAGGACCTGGTTTCCGAGGGAACCATGGTCATCGCCCTGGAGCAAACCGCCGGTCGCGGTCAGAGAGGAAATGACTGGGAGAGCCTTGCCGGAGCCGGATTGTACGCTTCGGTGCTATTGCAACCGCCTTCCTGGACTGTTGAAAAACAGTTCGATCTCAACAAGGCCATCGCCTGCGCTGTGGCGCGGTACATCGAAGCCCCCTTGGGCAGGGAAGTGAAAATCAAATGGCCCAACGATATTCTGATTGACAACCAAAAAGTGGCCGGAATTCTGGTGGAAAACATCCTTCGTGGTCACCGTGTTTCGGCCGTCATTGCCGGCATCGGCATCAACCTCAACCAGACAAGTTTCAGCCATCCATTCGAAACTCCGGCTACTTCCTTGCGTATGGAAACGGGAAGAACCTATGACCCGGAGAGCGAAGCCCCTGAGTTATTCAGGGAAATCTGGGCAGATTATAAAAATCTTCAGTCCGGTGAAACCGTGTTGCTGCATGAACATTACCGTCACCGACTCTACAAGAGGGGCGAAACCGCCTTGTTTAAAACCGATGAACATATCTTTTCGGGTACACTCATCGATGTCAACCACGAAGGGGCGGCGCTGGTAGAAGCAGACGGAGCCATCCTCCGCTTGCGACATCCGCAAAGCCGTTTTCATACCGGAAACTGAAAGTTCAGGCCTGGTTGAGATCCTTGTATTTGTTCACCAGGAGATTCAGAAAGTTTCCCAGCGGCTTCTCGGCCATCATCTTTAAAAAAGGATTCAGGTCCGCGTCAAAAAAAAGTTGAAGGTCGGTGTGATCTGCCCCGGCTTCCGTGATTTTACAGATCAGTTTCAGGTCGAAAGGCGCTTTTTCGTGTTTGGTCATCACCACTTCACTGTTTGGCGTTTTGCTTTCATATTTCAGACCCAGGGTGGCCATTCCTTTGATCGTGAATTTACAGGTATCACCATCAACACTAAATCCTTCCACTTGGTCCGGCATCAGTTTGCCGATGTTGTTAAAGTCGCTGAGAAAACGGAATACCTCTTCCGGTGCTTGCTTCAGAGATACTTTTTGGCTTTCAATCCGGGTCATTTTTTTCTGAATAGAGAGGGTGTTTTGCCGGGCAATGTAAGAGAACAGCGGCGTTCTAAATTTTCCAGGTATCGGGTTTTTTCCTCCAGGCTTCAAGCAGGGGGAGATCATGTTTACGTACGTAACCGGTAGCGATGGCCTGACGGATCAGCACCTCGTAATTGCTGAGTGAATACCAGGGGCAGGCGGCCTTTTTAAAGTTCTCGTTGGCCACATCAAAGTTGTAGGTGAAAATGGAAACAAGACCTTTGACAAGCACATTGTTTTTCCTCAACTCTTCTACCGCTTTGAGGCTGCTGCCTCCGGTTGAAACGAGATCTTCGATGACGACGGCCGATTGATTGGCCTGTACTTCGCCTTCGATGGTATTCTGACGGCCATGGTCCTTTGCTGAAGAACGTATATACACAAAAGGTAGTCCCATGGCTTCCGCAACGAGTGCACCGGGCGCAATGGCGGCGGTTGCCACGCCGGCAATCAGATCCGGACGTCCGAACTTGCTTTCAATCAGTTTCACCAGTTCCTGACGGATGAACGTACGGACCCTTGGGTATGAAAGTGCAATCCGGTTATCGCAGTAAATTGGTGATTTCCAGCCTGAAGCCCAGGTAAAGGGTTGTTCCGGCTGTAATTTTATAGCTTTGATCTGAAGCAGGAATTCGGCTACTTTTGAAGCGGTATCATCCATGAATGGCAAACCTAGAAGTACAAACCTACAAGATTCGTTTTAATTACCAATTCTTTTTAGTGCTTAAAAATCATATTCTATGTACAATGTTTACATTAACGAGCGATTGTTACGATTTGTAGGCGCGCATGACTCTGTAAGCGGCGTGGAAATGGTATTAAAGCTGAGGGGAGATGAGCCCTCTTCCTACCTGAAAGTATTGGTGGATTCCTTTGAAGAAAATCCGCTCACGGCAAGCCTGGTGTTACAATCAGC
>JAEUTF010000178.1 GCA_016788185.1 Bacteroidia bacterium
CACCTATACCCTTGCCAATGCACCGATTACGTACACTCCCGGGGTGCCTGCCGGTGCCAACATCATGTTTGTGATCAGTGACACCACAGCATCGGGAACCGGCATACAGATCGGCTCCAATTTCATCGTGGACGATGTCAGCCTCAATTTTGCGAGTGGCCTTGGGGAGACAAACCATGACCTGCTGTCGGCACCCTATCCCAATCCTGCGAGCGGAATTGTAAACATTCCTTTCCGGAGTGAGGGACAGGCCCGCCTGGAAATGCTGGTGCTTGATCAAATCGGCCGGGAAGTCCGGCGCATTGAGTATTCCGGACTGGCCGCCAATCAATACAAAGAGGTCTTGGATATCTCGGCTTACGCCACCGGACTTTACACAGTTCGTTTGCAGACTGATGGCAAAGTACTGGGGCAAACGAGTTTCATGATCGGAAAACAATAAACCTGCCTTTGCTCAATTAAGGCCTTCGAAAAATTCGATCTCTTATTGCTTCAGGCAACATTCGTCGAATTTAGCCCATGCTCTGGAGTCGGCTTTTACCTCATCGGCATCGTAACCGATGCGTGCGATCGCCTGCCTGATCTTTTCCGGGCTGGTTTTCTTCGGGTTAAAGGTGACCGAAAAATGCATGCTGCTGTCGATGTAGGCATAGGAGATCAGTCCTTTGATATAAGGCATTTCCTTCGCCATTCTTCCTCCGCAGCTTTCGCAAACCTGGCAATGATCGCAGTACACCTGGGTTTTAATGAGCAGGGTTTGACGGTCATTTTCCTGAGCGCTTGAAATTTTGGTACTCATCAGAAGGATGAAGAGGAACAGGTATTTTCTGATCATGGGTATTTGTTGGCTTCGGGAGCTAATTTAAGAGATTTTATGATTGATGGCAGATTTGTAAAAGGTGCAGCTTGTCCGGTCAATGTTGCCTTTTCTGCCTCATCGGCTCTGAAAATCAAGAACTTTTTAGCACGTGGCTACGCCATGCGTTGCACGTTGACCTCCATGTTCAAAGCCCCGAAGGCTCATGACCTGACCCGGGTTTGATGCTGTTTCCGCACCACGAAGGAGCGTGAATCCCTTCGGGGTACGACCTGTGCTGCACCTCAGATAATTTGTAAAGAATCAAGGTTAAAATTCACATCCTTATCCTCTACAACAATCCTGACATACTTTTTTGACGTGTTGCACTCCACTTGAAAAAGCAATTTTCATCTTTCATGGGAACCTTCCACTAAAAAAATATCGGGTTCCCTTCAACCTTCCAGCCATCGGCTGAGGAAAACGTCATATACCCACCAGCGACCTTCCTCCTCGAAAATCATTTCCTTGTCCTGCAGGGCCTGTAGGGCTGTTTGCACCGAACTGGGGGTACCGAGTGCATTCTTCCGGATGAACTCCGCCCCCATCACCTGCCGGGCTCCCTGCTCGCGGGCAATGCCCTGCAACAGGTACCATTGGTTGTTGGTCAGTAGCTTACGGTAGTTGTAATAGACCGGTTGGTTTTCCTGCAAGACCTCCTGAAACAAACGCTCAATGTACCATTCGTCGGGCTGACGTATATCGCGCGAATACAGACGGTTGCAGATGAGCTGTACATAATAGGTGTGGTGGCGACACCAGTCGAGGATACGTTCGGCGTTTTCCAGACTGAGTTTACGTTTTGCGCCGGCGAATTTTTCTACGATAAAGCGTGCATAGATTTCGTGCTCGATGGGCCCCAGTTGCATCATGTCGTTGCTTTGGTAAAAGGGTCGCCCCTGGTCGCGGAACATCGACTGCAGCATGCTGCTGTGACTCCCCGAAAAGATGAAACGGATGTTTTGGGAACCTTGTACAAAACTGCGCAAAAGGGCTTCGGTGTTCTTTTCCTTGTACTCGGTGATTTGCTGGAATTCATCCAGGGCGATGACCAGTTGCTGGCCGCTACGTTCCAGGTAACTGAAAATCTGATCCAGACTGTGCTCCGCCTGGAAGTGGGCATCCAGTGTGAATTCTATGCCCGGTGCACCGCTTACCGGATCGTACTGAATGTGTGGCCGCAAATGGGTGAAGAAGTTGGCAAGTTCCCGCATCAGTTTAATGTGGTTGGGATCAAGTTTACCGAGAGTGTGTTTAGCCAGTGTCCGGATGAGTTCCGCCTGTGATAGTGTGGGATACAGATCGATGTAAAAGCTACGCAGGCCCTTCTTGTTTTTTAGCTGCTCAAAAACATGGTGGATGAGTCCTGTTTTACCCATGCGCCGCAGGGAGGTGAGCGTGGTGTTGCGTCCGTTGCGGATGGCTTCCAGCAGTTTCTCGGTTTCGGTCTGCCGGTCGCAGAAAGAGTCGGGTCCCTGGTAGCTGATCACCGGGAAAGGATTGCTGATTTTTTCCATTACCTTAATTACGTTACGTACTATGCGTATTACAAAGATGCGTCTTTTTCCGCAAACAGGTACGACTCTTTCTATAATTATTTTCGGCCACTTCCTGCCTGTGCCAGGTCCGGTATCCTGATCGAACCATCCATAGAGTAAACCCTTCTCGCTTCACAACACAATTCACGATCTTTGCACCGTGAAAAAAATCAGCCCTCCGGAGATGACACCGGCCTTGCTGGCCTACCTGCAGGGATTTATGTTGGACGGTCGCCGGGAGCGTTTTGAGCAGGTGCTGGCACAGCGTACACGCTACCTGACCTGTGTGCTGGAAAATATTTCGGATGCCCACAATGCGAATGCGGTGATGCGCAGCTGCGAGTGTTTCGGTATCCAGGATGTGCACGTCATTGAGAACGGAGCCAGGTTCAAGCCTGCGCGCAAAGTGCTGAAGGGCTCGCACAAATGGTTGAGCATCCACAATTACCGGGAGGAAACGAACAATACACGGCGCTGCATGGAGTCGTTGAAGGAAAAGGGCTATTGCATAGTGGCCACTTCTCCGCAAAGCGGAAACCGGAGCCTTCACGAAATCAGCATTGACCAACCCATTGCGCTGGTGCTGGGTCAGGAACACATTGGCATCTCCGATATGGTAAAGGAAGCGGCCGATGCCTTTGTAGCAATTCCCATGCAGGGCTTTACCGAGAGCCTGAACATTGCCGCGGCCGCGGCCATTCTGCTGCAGGAGTTGAGTCACCGGATCCGTACTACTCCGGGCATACCATGGGCTTTGAGCGAGGAAGAGAAAAATGAGTTGCGCAGCACCTGGACGCTCAAAAATCTCTACCGCAACGAACTGTTGATTGAACGTTTTTACCAGGACCAGGAAAAGAAATGATACCCTATACCGATATACACAGTCATCACCCGCCCTCGCCCGGTGTATTGGCGATCCGTAACCTCCTTAACCCCGATACGGTGGAAGCCGGTCTTGCAGAAGAGGGCCTCTACTCCATCGGCATCCATCCCTGGCACATCCACCCGGATCACTGGAAAGAAGATGCAGCGCATTTGCGGGCTTTCATCCACCACCCAAAGGTCCTGGCCATCGGCGAAGCGGGTCTTGACCGCCTTACGGATCTACCGCTTTCGCTCCAGGAAGAGGTTTTCAGCGCCATGGTGCAGCTCTCCGAAGAGGCGAAAAAACCCCTCATCATTCATGCGGTGAGGACGCACCATGAAATCGCAATGTTACACCGCGCCCTGCAGCCTACACAGCGCTGGATCGTGCACGGCTTCAATGTGCGGATGAGCATTGCTCAGGGACTCCTCCAACACGGACTTTGCCTGTCCTTTGGCGAGGCGCTGCTGAAGCAGGGTTCCCCGGCATCGGAAGTGTTGCAGCAGATGCCCCTGGAGCAGCTTTTTATAGAGAGCGACGACAAGACTGCCGATGTGCCGTCCCTGTACCGCCGGGCGGCGCAGCTGCGCGACATGGATCCGGAGGTGCTGAAGGAAGATATGTATAAACGTTTTTGCAGCATGTTCGGCTATGCGTGATCGTACCTGGCTCAGCCGGACGAAGCTCATCACTGGTGAGGCCGGCCTCGACCGTCTGGAGAAAGCGCATGTGCTGGTGATTGGTCTGGGCGGCGTGGGCTCCTATGCTGCGGAGTTCATTGCCCGTGCCGGTGTAGGGGAAATGACCATCGTGGACGGTGACGATGTAGAAGCGAGCAACCGAAACCGGCAATTGCCGGCACTGGCCACCACCGAAGGGCAGTCGAAGGCTCTCCTCATGGAAGAGCGTCTGAAAGCCATTAACCCTGAGATAAAAATCAATGTGATCCGGGAGTTCCTGATGCCCGACGTGGTGGAAGCGGTACTCAGCGAGCCTTATGATTACGTGGTGGAAGCCATCGACAGCATCACCCCGAAAACCATGGTGATCTCCATCGCCAGAGCTAAAAAGCTCCGCATCGTGAGCAGCATGGGTGCCGGCGGTAAACTCGATCCTACCAAATTGCTGGTGGCCGATATCTCCAAAACGCATACCTGCCGTTTTGCCCAGTATGTGCGCAAGCGCCTCCGAAAGTTGGGGGTGCGCAAAGGTGTCAAAGCCGTGTTCAGCACGGAACTGGTGATCCGTGAGTCGCTGATGCTGACCGACGGAAGCCGTTTCAAAAAATCCGCCTACGGTACCATCTCCTACCTGCCGGCTACCTTCGGCGCAGCCTGTGCTTCGGTAGCCATCCGCGATCTGCTGAATGATGCGGAAGAAACGACAGCATGACGGCTGTGCCGCCTCATGTGTAATGTGCAAGACGATGACCGTTGATATCAGGAGGATTACGGTTTATTATAAATTGCCGGTACATTGAAACCGGAGTGCATGATTGATGATCGATACCATGAAGTTTGACCTGCTCTACAGCGATACAGCCACCAAGGCCCGTGCCGGGCTCCTGGAAACGGCGCACGGGAAAATTGAAACCCCCATCTTTATGCCCGTGGGTACAGCAGGTACCGTGAAGGGTGTTCACCAGCGCGAACTAAAAGAGGACATCGAAGCGCAAATCATTCTCGGCAACACCTATCACCTCTACCTTCGCCCCAGCACAGAGTTGCTGGAGCAGGCCGGCGGGCTTCACCAATTTATGAACTGGGACCGCCCCATCCTCACCGACAGCGGCGGCTTCCAGGTCTTCTCCCTCAGTGATATTCGCAAGATCCGGGAAGAAGGCGTGCAATTCACCTCCCACATCGACGGCTCCAAACACCTGTTCACGCCTGAAAGGGCCATTGATATACAACGCAGCATTGGCGGCGACATCATCATGGCCTTTGATGAATGTACCCCGTATCCTTGCGAGTACAAAGCGGCGAAGAAAAGCATGGAACTCACCCACCGCTGGCTGGAACGCTGCTGCACACACATGGATCTCCACCCTCCCCTTTACGGATATCCGCAAAGCCTGTTTCCCATTGTACAGGGAAGCACATTCAGTGATCTGCGCAGGCAAAGCGCGGAGTTCATCGCCTCCATGAACCGTGGGGGAAATGCCATTGGCGGACTTTCGGTAGGAGAACCGGCCGAAGAAATGTACGCCCTCACTGACCTGGTGACCGATATTCTTCCCGTGGAGAAACCCCGGTACCTCATGGGGGTAGGAACGCCTGCCAACATCCTCGAGGGGATCGCCCGCGGCGTAGACATGTTTGATTGTGTGATGCCCACGCGCAACGCCCGTAACGGCATGCTCTTTACGGCCGAAGGCATCATCAACATCCGAAATGAGAAATGGAAAAACGATCTGCGCCCCATCGATCTTTCCTCCGGCCGTTATGTGGACCGAACCTATAGTCTTGCCTATCTTCGTCACCTGCACATCAGCAAGGAGATGCTGGCCGCACAAATTGCCACCCTGCACAACCTGGGTTTCTATCTCTGGCTGGTAAAAGAGGCCCGTCGACGCATCCTGAACGGTGATTTCTTCTCCTGGAAAGAAGAAATGGTAGAGAAAGTGAGTCGCCGGCTCTGATGAACATTCCGTACTTATCCTGAACTGAAAAGACGAATTCACCTTGAAAATAAAAATCCTCGACTGGTACATCATCCGCAAATTCCTTGGCACTTTTTTCTTTGCCCTGGCGCTGATCATTTCCATTGCCATCGTTTTCGATATCAGCGAAAAAATTGACGATTTCCTGGAACGGGAGGCGCCGCTGCGTGCCATCGTGTTCGATTATTACCTCAACTTTATTCCTTATTTCGGTAATCTCTTCAGTCCTTTGTTCATTTTTATTTCGGTGATTTTTTTCACCTCCCGCATGGCCGGTCAGACGGAGATCATTGCCATTCTCGCCAGCGGAGTCAGTTTCCGTCGATTGCTGGTACCCTACCTCGGCGCCGCGGTCATACTGGCTTCGATTTCCTTTTACATGAACAATTTCGTACTGCCCCATTCCAATACCGAACGCCTGGCCTTTGAAACACGCTATATCAAAAACCCTTTTATATATAAAAACAAACACGTGCACCGGCAAATCGCACCCGGACAGTTTATTTATTTTGAGAGCTATAACAACATCGACCGCATCGGATACCAGTTTTCCTATGAGCGCATGGACAAAGGCCGGATGGTGTACAAACTTATGTCGGAGCGGATCTACTGGGACAGCCTGAAGAACAAGTGGACCATTGAAAATTATTTTGCCCGTCACATCGACGGTATGCAGGAAAAAATTGAAACCGGTTACCGCATGGATACCACGCTTGCGTTCCACCCTTCGGAG
>JAEUTF010000216.1 GCA_016788185.1 Bacteroidia bacterium
GACCGGCAAGGTTGTTCTTCGCCGGCAGATACAAGCCGGATCCGGCAGGCCGCGCCTGAACATTGAAGCGCTCCCCGACGGTGTCTATGTGGCCCGCGTACAAAACGATGAGCTGACGATGACCGGACGCTTTGTGAAAAAATAAAAAATTAACCAACTAATTTCATAGCAGCAGCTTGCCGGTTGAACGGGGCGGGCCCGTCCCGCCCCGCTTCCGGCAGATTGAAGTAAAGCAGTAAACAGCAAGCATCCGGACCGGACAGTCCGATTAGCTTTTTCGCAGGATGGCTATGCAGAAGATTGCAGAAGGAAAGCAGCAATGGTATCAAGGGCAGTTTGAATGAACCAAATGCCGCTATCCGCTGCATGGATGCAGCAAAGGGTGTGTAAAGTGCTGCATCCTCCCCGGCGGGGATGAATCCCTGCCACATTTCCTGAATGAACCACTCTTTTAGGTGGTGGAACCGGACTGATTCCCAGTCCGGTTTTTTTATTGGAGATAAACAAAAAATAAGTATACTTGTCATACCAACCACCAAATACCGTTGACATGAAAAAATACGTACTCTTTCTGGCCTTCCTCCTGAATGTAATTCTGGTCCGCGCACAGATACTGCCGGTCTACAAATGGGCAGGAAAAGCCGCCGGAACAGGAAGTGATTACGGCGACTTCATCGCCACCGATCCTGCGGGCAACACCTATATCACCGGCCGCTTCGACGGCAACTGCGATTTTGATCCGGGCGCCGGAACCCTCAACCTTCTTTCAGCCGGCTCTACGGATATTTACTTCGCCAAATACAGCCCCACCGGAAGCCTGGTCTGGGCCAAACGTATCGGCAGCACCTCCGGCGACAGGGCCTATGCCATGGATGTGGATGCAGCGGGCAACATCTACCTCATCGGTTACTTTTCTGTAACCGTGGATTTTGACCCGGGACCGGCCAACGTGAGCCTGACTTCAATGGGAGGCTTTGATACCTTTTTTGCCAAATATACCAGCGATGGAAACCTGGTTTGGGTAAGGACCCTCGGGGAAGCAAATACGGAGTACGGGGAAATCATCAAACTGGATGGCAGCGGCAACCTCTACATCGGCGGGGAGTTCAGCAGTCCGACACTCGACCTGGATGCCGGTGCAGGTACCGCCACCGTCACCAATGGAAGTGGTGGTACCGCCGCAAGCTACGACCCCTACCTGGCCAAATACGATACGGCGGGAAATTATCTCTGGGGCTACAATTTCCCGGGTACCAGCAGCGACTACCTGAAGTCGATGGCGGTGGATGCCAACGGACGCGTTATCGTTGCAGGATATTTCAGCACCACCATGAATGTGGACATTCCCGGCGGTGTTTTCCTGAACAGCAACGGTTCAAGCGATTGCTACATTGTACGGTTTACGGCGGCAGGCATCCTGGATTACAGTGTTTCCTTCGGAGGCCTCAACAGCGACATCCTCTACTCCATCGATACCTATAACAACAACGTATACGCCACCGGCACCTTTAACGCACAGGTGGATTTCGATCCGGGCGTGGACACCTTCAACCTGCAAAGCGCAGGACTGACGGATGTCTTTATCAGTTGCCTGAACGATGCCGGAGAATTCAGCTGGGCAGGCGCCATCAGCAGCCCGGGCTCCGAAAATTCAAACTTCATCAAACTCAACGGCAACGGGGATGTGTATGTGGCCGGCTCCTTCATCGACTCTGCCGATTTTGACCCGGGCGCGGGCGTGGCCAGCCTGTACGCCGTGACGGACCGGGATGCCTTTGTGGCCAAATACAGCAACAGCGGCAGCTATGTGTGGGGACTCAGGATAGGATCTAACGGTACCGAATATGCCCGAAGCATCGCCATCGACCCCAACAACGGCGACGTATTGACATCGGGCTATTTCACCGCCGGCACCTTGTATGTGGATCCGCTGAACCTGGCGAATTTTCTTACCAATACCGGTCTCAACGACATCTTTTTCGGTCGCTATGGCGAATGCGCCTTCCCGGTGGTTTCGGCACAACCGGTAAACAGCGGGGTTTGTCCCGGGGGCAGCACTTCCTTCTCGGTAAGTTCCAACGGAAGCAACCTCACCTATCAGTGGCAGGAAGGCACCAACGGCGGTATCAACTGGAACAACGTGGTGGACGGAGGGAATTACAGCGGAGCCACAACACCCACTCTCAGTCTCAGCGGCCTTGGCACACCGTTTAACAACCGCTTCTACCGCTGCGTCTCCAGCGCCGACTGCGGGCTCAGCACTACCTCCGGGGTCGGCATCCTGTTCGTCGGACAGGTCGACACCACGGTAAATGTCAACCAGCACATCCTCACTTCCGCCGCCACCAATGCCAGCTATCAGTGGCTCGACTGCAACAACGGCTATGCACCCATTCCGGGCGCCAGCCAGCAGCAGTTCATACCCGCTGTTCCGGGCACTTATGCCCTGTCGGTGACCAAGAACGGCTGCAACGACACCTCAGCCTGCTACACCATCACCACCATCGGACTGAACGACATAACCACCGGGGATATACGTATTTTCCCGGTACCGGCGCAAAATGAAATCACCATTGAGACGGCAGTCCCTGCGGATTACGAAGCCGGTATTTACGATCTCAGCGGCCGCAGACTACTGAACGATAAAATCAGGTTCACCGTGAAAACCACCGTCGGCATACAGCACCTTGAAAGCGGTGCCTACCTGCTGGGTCTGAGAAAGAATCAGGGCGAGGAAAGCTTTTTCCGCATCGTAAAGCGATAAATTCAGAAACACCAGAAATAAGCCGGAGGTAAATGCTCCGGCTTTTTCTTTTCCCTCCTGTCGGCCTCCCGGTGGCGGGAATGACCGGACTCTTGCGAATGGGCAAGCCAGGGTACATTCGCATCACTCACCGGTCCTGACGCGGGACCCGTATGCATGCCCGATCATTCCGCCGAGGCGCGGCGAAGACGGTCGTTGACGGCACGGCCGATGCCCGTATCCGGAACCGGTTCGGCCAAAATAAGATCGAGGTCCGCCTCGTCGAGACGCCGCATGGCCGCAAACAGATGCGCCGCCGCTTCGTGCAGATCGCCGGAAGGGGAAAGCACTTCGCAAGCACTAACGCCAGGAATATCCGAAAAATCGCGACGAAAGGAAAGCACGGCCGTTCTCCGCCCGGGATGCATTTCCAGCAATTTTTCTATCTCCCCGAGCAGGAGGGGCTTCCTAGGAGCATAATGGCTGAGCAGCATGCCCGGTGCGGCAGGATTGGAAGATGCATTCAGGCGGAGTTGCGCTCCCGGAACGATACGCTGAATGTGTTCGAACGGAAGTCCGCCAAGGCGGTACACCAGCACCTCATCGCCTTCAAAACCCACGATGGTGGATTCCACCCCGATGGTGCAGGGGCCGCCATCGAGAATGTAAGGGATCTTGCCCTGGAGCTGACGATACACGTGCTGAGGGAGGGTGGGACTGATGTACCCGAAAGGATTGGCACTCGGTGCGGCCAATGGAAATGGCAGCTGACGAAGCAAGGAGAGCGCCAGCGGATGTGCCGGCATACGAAGCCCGACACCCGGAAGTCCCGAGGTTACCAGATCGGGAATGATATCCTTTTTAGGAAGCACAAGTGTGAGCGGTCCGGGCCAGAACTCCTGTGCCAGCGCCAGCGCCTGCGGAGGAACAGAAGAGGCATACTCCTGCAGCGCAGCGATGCTGTTCACATGAACGATCAGGGGATCGAAGGAAGGTCGTTCCTTGACTTCAAAAATCCGGAGTACGGCTTCAGGATTCAGCGCGTTGGCCGCAAGGCCGTAGACCGTCTCCGTAGGAATGGCCACCAATTGCCCCGCCGTAAGCAGGCGTGCCGCCTCGTTCAAATCACTGCCGATCACCGTCATCTGCCGGCAAAAATAATGCTTTCCTGTCGTCCGGACTGAAAAGATGCTCCTGAACGGTAACCGATCGTACTGCCGGCGCAAGTCCCTGTCGCACTTCTCCTTCTCCAAAGGGAACGAAGGGCAAATGCCCTGACGAAAAATGCCATATCGATTTAAAGCGATCATGGCCATTCCTGATATGCATCAAGGCCTGTACGCCATCGCAACAAATGATTTACTTTTACGTAGAATAGTTTGTAAACTATACCTCATGTCAACTACCACGAGCAGCAAAAGCCTCAAAGGCGGGGAATTTGTCATCAAAAGCACCGATCCCCAATCTGTTTTTATTCCCGAAGAATTCAGTGAAGAGCACCGCATGATGGCCGACATGGCCCATGAATTCCTGGTGCAGCATGTATATCCTCACCTCGACCGGATCGATGCCCTGGAGCCGGGCCTCATGGCCTCCCTGCTCGACAAGGCCGGGGAACTGGGCATGCTCGGCGTTTCCATTCCGGAAGAGTACGGCGGCTTTGGAAAGGATTTTCTCACCGGCATGCTGATGACGGAAGTGCTGGGTGCAGGACATTCATTTTCCGTAGCCATGGCGGCACATACCGGCATCGGCACCTTGCCCATTCTCTACTTCGGCACAGCGCAACAAAAAGCCAGATATCTGCCCAAATTGTCTACCGGTGAATGGAAAGGCTCTTACTGCCTCACCGAACCGGGAAGCGGCTCGGATGCACTTGCCGCCAAGACCAAGGCCGTGCTTTCAGCCGATGGGAAGCATTATCTGCTCAACGGACAAAAAATGTGGATCACCAATGCGGGTTTCGCGGATGTGTTCACTGTGTTTGCCCAGGTGGATGGCGATAAGTTTACCGGATTCATTGTCGAGAAAGGCTACGAAGGACTGAGTCTCGGTGAGGAAGAACACAAAATGGGAATCAAAGGTTCTTCTACCCGACAGGTATTTTTCATGGACTGCAAAGTGCCGGTGGAAAACGTGCTGGGCGAAATCGGAAAGGGACACCTGATCGCCTTCAATATTCTCAACATCGGAAGAGCCAAACTCGCGGTCGCCGCCCTCGGAGGCTCCAAACAGGTTTGCACACAATCGGTGGATTATGCCAACACGCGTCAGCAGTTCAAACTGCCGATTTCCAAATTCGGCGCCATCAAACATAAACTGGCCGAGCAGGCCATCCGCATTTTCGCCATGGAATCGGCCATTTACCGGGTGAGCAACCTCATTGAACAAAAGGAACAGGAACTCATGGCTGCCGGACAGCCCATGGAGAAAGCCCTCCTCGGCGCCGCTGAAGAATATGCCGTAGAATGCGCCATCCTGAAAGTAGCGGGATCGGAGGTTTTGGATTTTGTGGTGGACGAAGGCGTGCAGATATACGGAGGTTATGGCTATTCCGCCGATTTTCCGATGGACCGCGCCTACCGCGATTCCCGTATCAACCGCATCTTCGAAGGCACGAACGAGATTAACCGCCTGCTGGCCGTTGATATGATTCTTAAACGCGCCATGAAAGGAGAACTGGATTTGATGGGACCGGCCATGGCCGTGCAGAAAGAACTGATGGCCATTCCCGACTTCGGCAACGGCGAAAGCAAACTTTTCGAAGAGGAGAACAAAGCCATCGCCAACATGAAAAAGGCCCTGCTCATGGTAGCCGGTACAGCCGTACAGAAATACATGATGACTCTTGCCAAAGAACAGGAAATACTGATGCGCATTGCCGATATGGCCATCGACATTTACATGGCGGAAAGCATTTTACTACGCGTACAGAAACTGACTTCGCTCAAAGGGGAAGGCGAATGCGCATTGCAGATGGACATGGCAAGGGTTTATCTCAGTGACGCCCTTGACCGCCTGCATATCAGCGGTAAAAATGCCGTCAATGCCATGAGTGAGGGCGATGAGCAGCGCATGTTGCTGATGGGCCTGAGGCGTTTTAGCAAAATGGCACCCGTGAACACTGTTGAAGCCAGAAGACGAGTGGCCTCTAAAATGATCACGGAAGGCAAATATTGCTTTTAACTGAAACCGGCAGGCAGGTACTTAATAACGGCCGGCGACGACACCCGGCCATGAGGATCCCTTTCAAGCCTCTCCACAAGCGTCAAACACTGCTCAGGTAAAAGCGTCTTTCCGCGAAGATTGATAAAGTCCAAAGTTCCTTGTTTGATTTCGGGTCAAAGCGGATCCTGATGAACTTTTATTTATCTTGGACCATGCTTCGCCTGACGCTGCTGCTGCTCTCCTTCCCTCTCCTTTCCCTTGCACAGGAGATCCGATCGCTGAAACCCGTTTACCAGGCTGGTGAACACATCCAGGTTTTCGTGGATGCTGAAATTCTGTTGGACGGCTCCTGCGGCAGCCGTGTACCCTTCTGGACCCTTCAGGTGTCCGACAGCACAGGCTTTAACACCCTGCACAGCCACACGGGTCCGCAAATGGATTGCGGTCTTCCGTTCCGGCGGTTTACCGGCGAGACCTTGCTCCTGTTCAAAACCTGCCGCTCCAAGGAGGAGGTGTTGCTGAGTTCCTATTTCCCCAGCCTTCTGATTCCTCCCGGGCAATACCGTCTGCTTTTATACGACCGGGACAACGCCCCCCTGCCAACGGAAACGTTTACGGTCATCCCCTGAACCAGGCACTTCCATCTTCATTCATGGCATAAGTATCCTGAGATGGAAAGGGAGAACAGCCCGTTGGGACCAGTCGCCTTTAATTTCCGGAGCAGAAAATACGCTTAGGCACTCCACCCTGCTCTTCAAACTGGTGCAGGCATCTCTTCCTTTAGAAAAATTTTCAGGCCCGTTTATGGAAAAAATTGTACCGGGCACTCCCCTTTGCTCCGGCACCTGCCGGTATAAAATCAAAAACAATTTAAACTGAAAAAACATGGCTTACATCCAAACGGGTCAACATGCGCCCGGCATCATTGAATTGCTGCAATACAAACCTTCCAGCGGACAGGCTCTGTCGGCGCTGGCACAAACTCTTCTGCTGGGATCATCCGGACTCAGTTCCGGCGAACGGGAACTGATTGCGGCCTATGTTTCCCGACTGAACGAATGCACTTTCTGCTGTCAATCCCATGCCGCGGCGGCGCGGGTACACCTCCATGAGAATACGGACCTCGTAGACGAAGTACTTCTTCATGCGGAAACAAGAGGGCTAAGTAAAAAAATGCAATGCCTGCTTCAACTTGCAGCCAAAATACAGAAAGGAGGAAAATCGGTGCAAGCCTCCGATATTGAACATGCCCGGCAAGCGGGCGCCAGTGACGAGGACATCCACGATACCGTTCTCATCGCTGCCGCCTTCTGCATGTTCAACCGTTATGTGGACGGTCTGGGTACCTCTCCGGCACCGGCAGAGGCCTATCCTGCCATGGGCCAAAAGATGTCCGAAGGTTATGTATAATTCCCGCCGGCTCTCTCCGTCCGGCATTGAATCAGGTTTCTCCTGCATCGCATTGACCTCGCACCGTCTCCCCGTCTACCTCTTCTGAAGGATGTTCCTCCGTCAGGTGAAGAACGAACCGTGCAGGCTGACCCGCTTCTCCGCCTGTGCTCAGGCGGATCCTGCCGCCGGACCTGCGCCAATCAGGATTAAGCCGCTTGAAGGTGATGCCTTAGCGACCAGGACAACCATCAATACACCTTCATAAAGGAATCAGAAAGCGACCTTTCAGGTAGGGGACAACATGAATCCGGATACTGGTTCTGCTATATGCCGGTGTCCGGATTTTTGCTATCTTTTCTCCGGTATTTTAAAAAGACGAACGTTCTATATGGAAGTCAGCAATTTTGCAGGATTTAAAAAAAATTCAGGAATTCCCGCTCTTACCGAAAACACGTTCTTACGTTATTTAAATTTTATCGCTCTTTACATCGCGCAGGGCATTCCCGAAGGCATGCTGAATTTCGGGATCCCGGCCTGGATGGCGATGAACGGCAAATCGCCGGGAGAGATAGGCGGCTTCGTGGCAGCAGCGGGGCTGCCCTGGAGTTTTAAGATCATCGTAGCCCCCTTAATGGATCGCTTCAGTTTCCTGCCCATGGGGCGAAGAAGACCCTGGGTTCTGTTCGGCCAACTGGGACTGATGGCCAGTTTCATTGCCATGGCTTTTGTACCCGACCCGCTCAACAACCTGAACCTGTTTATGCTGGCCGGTTTCATGGTGGGATGTTTTGGTGCCTTTCAGGATGTGGCCACCGACGGCATGGCCGTTGACATTGTACCGGTAAACGAGCAAGCCAGAGCCAACGGCTTCATGTGGGGTGCCAAGATCATCGGCACCTCGGTTTCGCTGGCCCTCGGCAGCTGGCTGATGCATCAATACGGCTATAAGGAGGCCATCCTCAGTCTGTCGATGCTGGTATGCTTCATCATGCTTGCACCGCTGCTCCTAAGGGAGCGTCCGGGTGAAAAATTATTGCCCTGGACACAGGGATCCGCCTCCCCTGAAACAAAGGAAATGCAACTGGGCAGCTGGACGGTAATTCTCAAATCTCTTTACAAAGTATTCAGCCTGCGCAACAGCCTGCTGCTCGCCGTCATGCTCTTCCTGGCGCAGGGTTCCTTCAATTTCATGGCTACCCTCCTGCCTGTATTTACCGTTCAGGCGCTGGGGTGGACGGATCAGGCCTATTCACAATACTTCGCCAGCGCCAGCCTCATCGGAGGCATCGGCGGAATGCTCATCGGCGGATTTCTTATCGACCGGTTTGGAAAGAAACGAATGATGAACATTTATTTCTTTTTGCTGATCGCCGTCACCGCCTCCTTCATCCTGCTGAAAGCATACTGGACCCAACCGGTTTTCATCGGTGTATTTATGGTGATCTATAATACGCTGTACGTGTTCAATTGCATTGGCATCTTTGCCATTGCCATGGAATGTTGCTGGAAAAAAGTTTCAGCCAGTCAGTTCACACTTTACATGACCATCGGCAACCTCGGACGTATTGCCGGAGCAAAATTCATCGGGCCGGTTAAAAACCAGTTCAGCTGGGAATTCACCCTGATCACCTTTGCGGTTTTGATTGCGGTGGTCTGGATAACCATGCAATTTTTCCGTATTCAACATCAGGTAAAGAAGATTGCCGAACTGGAAGGTTTGGAAAGGAAATAAATTCACTTGCTTATTCAGGTAAACAAAAAAAGGATACACTCCAGGTGCCGATGCGGCCGAATACGGTGTATTTTCCATCGATGGATGTGAACCTTCCATCCCTTTCAAAATTCTCCTCTAAGGAAACAAGTACGGATGCTTGTCCTTCGCGATCCCCGATATTTCCAATGAATACAATGCTTGTTCTAACTTTCAATCTTCCGCAACATAGTTCCGGCCAGCTCCACTGAATTAGCCCGTATGCCCCCACTGCCGTACGTTCTATCCTACGGGCCGTGCAGATTCCAAAAAAACGACACTAAAATAAGCAAGTCAGACACAGCACAATGCCCTGGTTTGTAATGATTTAATATGAACCTGGAGCCGTTCGCCCATACACCGGCTCTTCATCTAAATTTAACTTGACAATCTGAAATACGGAATTTAAATTTAACCATCCTTTTGATCAATCTAAATCCATATACCATGAAAACTTTTTACCTCAATCTCCTGATGCTTTTCCTTTACTGCATGACCCATGCGCAAAGCAATACGCATCATCCTCGTTTTGTGACACCGAATTACCAGGTGTACAGTTCTTACCGTGATGGCAACACCCTTTATCTGGGCGGGGCTTTCAACGGGGTGGGTTACAACACCGGTGCGCTGGCCGGTCTCAGCCCGCAAAGCGACATCCCTGATTTCGACCTGCCCTTTCTGAACGGTACGATCTATTGCGTCATTCCCGACAACAGCGGCGGCTGGTATGTGGGAGGCAGTTTCAATTATTCTGACGGCGTCATTACCCGTTACAATATCCTGAAAATCCTTGCCAACAAAACGGCTGACCTGAATTTCAATTGCAATGTGAATTCCACGGTGCGCGCACTGGCACTTGGAACCAACAACCTGCTCTATATCGGCGGCAGTTTCTCGGAAATCAATGCTACCTCTCGCAGCTATCTGGCGGCGGCCAATAAAAATACCGGCGCTCTCAACGCCTGGAATCCTGTCCTGAACAGCTCCGTACTTACGCTACAGCTCAAGGACAGCCTTCTGGTCAGCGGAGGTCAGTTTACCGTGGTCAACAATACCATCCGGAATTACCTTGCCGTTTTCAACATCAATACAGGAGCTTTGCTGAAGAATTACCCCGGCACCAATTACCATGTGAATGAAACCTATATCCACAACAACACCGTGTATGCAGGCGGGCTCTTCAGCTACGCCGGCAAATACACCGGCTCGGCGGTAAAAATGCAGGGTA
>JAEUTF010000217.1 GCA_016788185.1 Bacteroidia bacterium
CCCATTTCTTCAATACCACTCCGGGCGCCAGATGGCCCCCTTTCAGCCGGTAAATGGTATCCTGATTCATCCTACACCGGTCTAAACCCATTTCTTCTCAACTATTACGAGCGTCTGGAGACCTCTTTCGGCCGGTCTATACTATCCTGATCCACGCTTTTCTTTTCTAAGCCCACTTCTTCAATACCACTCCGAGCGCCAGGTGGCCCCCTTTCAGCCCCGGTAAATGGTATCCTGATTCACACTACACCGAACTAAACCCCTTGCTTCACTACTACTCCGAGCGCCAAGCCCCCCGTTTCAGCCGGTCAATTGTGTCATGATCCACCCGCTTCCGCAATAAACCCCTTTCTTCACAATTACTCCGAGTGTCTGGAAACCTCTTTCAGCCGGTCTTTAATATTCTGCTCCAGCTTCCTCCGTCTCCAACATACTCCTTTATGAATGGCCGGTCCGGCGCACCAGCTCCCTTACAGCAGACTGATACGCATAAAAAAAGGTCCCCACCTCTGGGGACCTTAACCTAACCAATCAACAACCCTATTGATTGAAAACTGTATGAAGAACGTCAATACAATCCATCGCCTGAGCGACCTTACAAAGATGAAAACAGCACGATGAATCAAAGGTGAAGCCCCGGTGAGCTAAAGATGAATGACATGAATCTGACAGTAAAAAAGTATCCTGTTGCACAATAATTCCTGAATACCCAGGGTAAGAGTTCCCGAATTCTGTACGTATCTCATTTTTATTACTTTAGAAGCCGTCCGCTCCTGAAACGCAGGAACCTGTATTCCGTATAAGCTGAACACCATTTTACTTATGCAACGCATTCACAAACTTCTTGTAGCCAATCGTGGCGAAATCGCCATCCGCGCCCTCAGAGCCGCAGCCGAGCTCGGTATCCGGACGGTGGCCGTGTATACCTTCGAAGACCGCTATTCACTTCACCGATACAAAGCGGATGAATCTTATCAGATTGGTACAGAGAAAGAACCGCTGAAGCCTTACCTCGACATCGAAGAAATCATCAGCGTTGCCAGAGAAAATAAGGTAGATGCCATCCATCCCGGCTATGGGTTCCTCTCTGAAAATGTGACATTCGCCCGGCGTTGTCGCGAAGAAGGAATCATTTTTATCGGTCCCAGTCCGGAAGCCATGGAACAACTGGGCGACAAGGTGGCCAGCAAAGGGGTGGCCCGGCGTGCGGGAGTACCGGTGATTGAAGACAACCAGGTTCCGCTCACCTCCACGGAAACCGCCATGCAGGAAGCTTTACGGATAGGCTTCCCTGTTATACTGAAAGCCAGTGCCGGAGGCGGTGGACGGGGCATGCGTGTGATCCGTGCGGCGGAAGATCTTGAAAAAGCCTTTAACGAAGCGAAACGGGAAGCAGGCAACGCTTTTGGTGACGACACCATTTTTATCGAAAAATTCATCGATGACCCCAAGCACATTGAAGTACAGATACTGGGCGATCAGCACGGCAACCTGGTGCACCTGTATGAGCGGGACTGTTCGGTGCAACGCCGCTTTCAGAAAGTGGTGGAAGTGGCCCCGGCGCCCAGCCTGCGCCAGGATACCAAAGACCGGCTGTACCACTATGCCCTGAGCATTGCCCAACAGGTCAGGTACGACAATGCCGGTACCGTTGAATTTCTGGTCGATCAGGAGGAGAACATCTATTTCATTGAAGTCAATCCGCGTGTACAGGTTGAACATACCGTGACGGAACAGGTGACCGGAATCGATATCGTGCGCTCGCAGATCCTGATTGCCGATGGCGAAGCGCTGCGTTCACCCCTGATTGACATCCTTCGCCAGGAAGACATTCAGTGCCGCGGCTTCGCCATCCAGTGCCGTATTACCACCGAAGATCCGGAGAATGATTTTAAACCGGATTACGGAACCCTGATCGCTTACCGCAATGCAGGTGGCTACGGGATCCGCATCGACGAGGGCTCCTCCTACCAGGGGGTTAAAGTTTCGCCTTTCTTCGACTCCATGCTGGCCAAGGTGACGGCTCAGGGAAGGACGCTGGCGGGCGCCGGAAGCAGAATGTACCGGACCCTGATGGAATTCAGAATCCGCGGAGTGAAAACCAACATTCCCTTTCTTGAGAATGTCATCAACCACCCGGTATTCAGAGAAGGAAAGGCAACGGTGAAGTTCATCGAAAAGTATCCGGAGCTCTTCGTCTTCCGCAAGAAGCAGGACAGCGGTACCCGCGTTTTGCGGTACCTCGCCGACGTTATCGTTAACGGAAATCCGGATGTGACCCGGACCGACCCCTCCAGGAATCTGGAGCAGCCACGGATGCCGGCCGACGGGAAAAAGGGAATACCCGCACCGGGTACCAAACAATTGCTGGATGAACTGGGTCCGGAGAAATTCGCCCGCTGGCTCAGAGATGAAAAGAAGGTAAAGTTTACCGATACCACCTATCGCGATGCACACCAGTCGCTGCTGGCGACGCGTGTGCGCACCACCGACTTTTTAAAGGTGGCCAGAAATTATGCCGTACACCATCCGCAGACCTTCAGCATGGAAGTATGGGGCGGCGCCACCTTCGATGTGGCCTTGCGCTTCCTGCATGAATGTCCCTGGGAACGATTGCAGCTGCTGCGCGAGGCGATTCCGAACATCTGCCTGCAAATGCTGATCCGCGGCAACAATGCCATCGGGTATGCCGCCTACCCGGATAACCTGGTGGAGCGCTTCATCGAAGAAAGCTGGAAAAGCGGCGTGGACATCTTCCGGATTTTTGATTCACTCAACTGGACCAAATCCATGGAGGTGAGCATCCGTGCCGTGCGTGAACGTACCGGCGGACTGGCAGAAGCCTGTATCAGCTACACCGGCGACATCCTGGATCCGAAGAAAACAAAATACACGCTGCCGTATTACCTCGATCTGGCTCGTGAACTGGAGGACAAAGGTGCACACATCCTTTGCATCAAAGACATGGCCGGATTGCTGAAGCCCTACGCTGCCGAAATCCTGGTACGTGAATTGAAAAAAGTGCTGAGCATACCGGTCCACCTGCACACGCACGATACCGCTTCGGTTCAATCCGCCACTTATCTGAAAGCCATTGAAGCCGGAGTGGACGTCGTGGATGTCGCACTGGCCTCGATGAGCGGACTCACCTCTCAGCCCAATTTCAACAGCCTGGTGGAAGCCCTGCGCCATACGCCGCATGAAACGGACTTTGACGTGAAGCACCTGAACCAGCACAGCAATTACTGGGAGACGATCCGCGAATGGTATTATCCATTTGAAAGCGGACTGATGGCCGGCACGGCCGAAGTCTACGATCACGAAATTCCCGGCGGCCAATACTCCAACCTCCGCCCGCAGGCTCAATCGCTGGGTCTGGGTGATAAAATGGTGGAGATCAAACAGGCCTATGCCGATGTCAACGAACTTTTTGGTGACATCGTAAAGGTCACACCCAGCTCGAAGGTGGTGGGCGACATGGCTTTGTACATGGTGAGCAATCACCTCAGCAAAGACGATATCTTCAGCAAAGGAGCCACCCTCAGTTTTCCAGACAGTGTGCAGGGATTTTTCCGCGGCGACCTGGGTCAGCCACCGGGAGGCTTCCCGGCGGCACTTCAGCAAATCATCCTGAAAGATGAAAAGCCGTATACCGACCTGCCCAATGCACACCTGCGTCCGGTGGATTTTGAAACGGAGTTTACCGCATTTAAAACACAATACGGAGATACCCTCCTTTTTCATGACTTCCTATCCTGGAAATTTTATCCGAAAGTTTTCGACGAATACCATGCCTTCCGGAAAAACTTCGGGGAGGTGAGCCAGGTTCCTACCCCGGCATTTTTCTACGGCATGAAAAACAACGAGGAAATCCTGGTGGAGATCGGTAAAGGGAAAAACATCCTGATCCGCTTACTGTATGTAGGAGACGTAGACGAAAATGGTCACCGCGCCGTGTATTTCCGTCTCAACGGACAAACACGGGCCATCGATGTACCGGATAAAAAAGCGGTGGTGAAAAAAGTGAGCCATGCGAAAGCCGGCGGAGCTCATCAAATCGGGACTCCGCTGCAGGGGATGCTGAGCAGAATATTTGTGAAACCGGGGCAGACCGTAAAGAAAAACACGCCGCTCTTTACCATTGAAGCCATGAAAATGGAAACCACCATCACGGCAGGCAGCGATCTCACGATTCGCCACGTTGCGTTGGCGGAAGGCACCCTGGTGGAAGCCGATGACCTTGTTCTGGAAATTGCCTGAAAGAGGATTACCTTAACATTCCAATACGTCCGGTTGACGATCGGGAAGCAAGCTTACTCATACTCATCCAAACCAACTAAAAAATATTTGGTGTTGTTGAGCAGGTATCCTCCTTCCGTTTTGTGAATGGTCAGACTACCGCTTTCCCCGCTGTTCCAGCTGAGCCGCAGGATCTCTGTCCCGTTTTCATTCTCCACGGCCCAGCGCCCGGCTTCGTCCGAGGCCATGGCCGCACTGAAATCGTTGAATGCATTGTTGCTGAGATACGAGGAATTACTGCGGAAATAAAAGCGTCCGTCCCCGAAGAGGTAATAGGCCCACTTTTCCGAATATCCGTTGCCGGTATACAAATGCAGAAACTTGCGGTTGGCATATTTGGCCGGAATTTTTCCGTCGGCAGTCTTTTCGGCAACCTTCCCGGAAGAAGCTGTAGTTTTCGGTTGCTCTGAATCCCCGCCGGCTGCGGCCTGGAGTCCCTGTTCCAATTGTGCATAGATCAGATCCGGATCTTCCGTCGAACGAATAAAGTAAAGCATGTTCAGCTGATCATCGGTCACCACCAGGTTACCGGCACCATCGGCCGATGCATAGTTCTCCGTCTTATCTTCTCCTTCCGCTGCCCTTAAGATCAGCAACTCCTTGTCTCTTACCACCTGCATGCGGATGACCTTCTGTCCGTCGGAGACAAAACCTGCATACCCCGACTTTTCCTTATTAATAACCAGCAAGACGGGAGGATCCTCCACCACATAGACCCCTTCAAATGCCACTGATTCCTGGGCATGGGAGGTATAACAAAATGAAATCAGACTGAGCAGCAGGAAGAGCAGAAGGATTGGCTTTTTCATGGCAATTGAATAATACCGAAATGTATGCAGAAATGCTGCCGCTTTGCTTCCGTGAAGGTAAAATCACCCGATTCGGGGATGCTTCCAAACGGCTGGCTTAAGCAATAAAAAGCGGGTGTTTCCAACTATACCGACATCATGATGTCCTGGTTGGAAAGCGCTTCCTTCAGTCGCTCATACTCCTTCCGGCTCAGGCTGATGCCGGGAAAAAAAGTACTGGCCTGGTCTTTTTCAATCACCGTCATGGATATGCCATTTCCTCTTTTGGGATAATGCCGGATGCTGATGATGTGCTCCCAGGAACAAGACCTTACCGGCCTGTCAGAAAAAACAGACAGGATGTGTACATATCCTGCGGTCACCACGATGACCCGCGCCCGCTGAAAGAAACGCCAGAGGCCGAAAAGGAAAAAGAGGCCAAACAGGACGGATGCCGTCAGGTCGCCGGAATCCGGATTGAGCAACAGAAAATAAAGATACAACACCAGCGGCAGGAGAAGGCCCTTGCAGGCATACCAGAAGGCAAAGGGACTTCGGTACTTCACATCCGTTAACAAACTGTTGTTATGAGCTTCCGGTGAAACACCCGATGACGGCGCCCCGCTATGCAGGGCTACCGGATCCTGGCGCAGTAAAACCGTGAGGTGCCGGTACAGGTGCGGAAGTTCCTGCCTGAAGCCGGCAGGGTCTTCAAAAAAATGCTCTACGCTCACGGCGAAAAATTCACGCTCGTTGGTACCGGCATAGCGGCGAAGGAAATGTTCTTCCTGCTCGTTCACCTCCCTGATAAATGTACCGGAAACCGCTTGCCACTTCACAAAATAGGCATGAAAAAACGGATCCGCTTCCCGTACAATCCGGCTCAGGTCGAGGGCATGCGCCAGTTCGTGCAGTCCAAGGTTCAGGCGGTCCTGACTATCCGCATAGCCCTCCAGGAAGTGTTTCCAGGAGAGTACAACCATGCCCTTCATACTGGTTTCACCGCGATGCTGCCGGCCTGTGGAGGCGGAGGTATAAACATCCGGGTAAATGATAAAACTGTGAAAATGCTCCAAAAGAAAATCCTGCAGCCCGAAGGTGAGTTGCACCGCGGACGCGGAGATGAGTACCTTCATATCAGGTGTCACTTCCAGGTTTTCAAGGCCTGTGAAATTTTTCCGCTGCATGAACGCGAGCGTGCGCAGCATGAATTTTATCCTGGAGGCCTCCGGCAGCTTACGGTAATAATCGAGGTGCCCGAGCAGCAAGGGCTCCAACTTTGTCCGGTGCCGTTCAAATGACGGATCGCGCCGGCGCTGAAGCTTTCGTATCACCGCTGCTTCAGACTTTGCCTGATCTCCATTCAATGCGGCAAGCAGGTCGAAACCCACAAACCAAAAGAAAAGGAAGACACTGATGAGTATAGCCGCCCACATAGCCGTGATGAAAATAGCTGTCTTCAGTCAATACCGGCTTTGTCACCAAAGCACCGGCAAAGTCAGCATGAACAAGTCCTCTATATAATTAAAGTCCGGCGGGCTGATTATTCCTTGTTTCTCTGCCGATTCTGTTTTAGGTTTGTCTGAACTTATGAGGGACCTTGTTTTGGAAGCACCAAAACCTAAAATTACTGGAATACAGGGGGATACATGGTCTGAAAGGGCCGTTTCGGCGGCCAGAATGCAGCAACTTCACCTGGAATCCGGAACCCGTCAGTTCAGCAATCTGGAACTGGCCAGGGAACGTGCCGCTTTTATACGCTGGAAAACCATTGAAAACCTCGACAAGTACCTCATCGAATTTGAATCGAATATCATTAAGTCGGGAGCGAAGGTCATCTGGGCGCAGGACATCACCGATGCCCTGGAAGCGGTTTTGGAAATATTAAAGAAAGCCGGTGCCCGCTCCGTCATCAAATCAAAAACAAATACGGCGACGGAAATAGGGCTGAATGCCTACCTGGAAACACAGCAGATCTCCGTGGTTGAATCCGACACCGGCGATTTCATCGTGGATGCATCCGGGGAAGGGGGTTCCCACATGGTCCTGCCCGCCCTGCATAAATCATCCAGAGAGATTGCCGGGCTGCTGCATGAAAAGCACCAGCTGCCGGCCGATGCGGAAATCAGCGGCATCGTGAATTTCATCCGCGATCATCTGCGTGACACTTTTCGTACAGCCGACGCCGGTATAACGGGCTGCAATTTTCTGCTGGCGGATCCCGGCGCCGTGGTGATCCTGGAAAACGAAGGAAATGCCCAGCTGAGCGCCTCCCTGCCGAAAACACACATTGTACTGGCCGGCATTGAGAAAATGCTGCCTTCCCTCGGCGACCTCGACCTCTTCCTGCCTTTGTTGAGTACCTATGGCACCGGGCAGGCCTTAAGTACCTACAACAGCATCATCACCGGGCCGCGGCAGACGGATGAACAGGACGGTCCGGAAGAGCTGTATGTGATCCTGATTGACAACGGCCGCAGCGATGTGCTCGCACACGATCAGCAAAGACAGGCCATGACCTGTATAAAATGCGGCGCCTGCCAGACCGTTTGCCCGGTATACCGCAGCGCCGGCGCCTCGGAATTTCCATCTCCCATCGCCGCCATCACCCTGCCCCTGCAGGGCAGCGAACACCAGCACCTCAGCCATTCGTCCACTCTCTGCGGCGCCTGCAAAGACGTCTGTCCCGTGAAAATCGATATCCCCCGGCTCCTGCTGGAAAACAGAAAGTATTTTGTCGACAAAGGACAGGTGGCAAGAAGTGAACGCTGGTTTTACTTCGCATGGAAAAAAGCCATGCTGAAACGTGAAATCATGAGCTGGACCGGGATCAGCCCGCGCAAACACATTCTCGAAAGCCTGTTTAAATCTCAGCACGGCTTACGAAAGATGCCGTCTTCAACAAAGGAAAAGTCCTTCAACGACTGGTACCGCGAAAAGATGAATTATAAATAAGGCCGGTACCGGCAGGTTCATCTGCCGGAGCGGGGAAGCCCCCCCTGAGCTCCCAAAAAACGACACTGCTTTGGTTCAATCCTATTCCACCGTTCGTTCGCTGAAAGAAAAGCTGCAGTCGGAAAGAGCGGAAGGTTGCCGCATTGGATTTGTACCCACCATGGGCGCGCTGCACGAAGGACACCTCTCCCTCCTCAGACGTGCCAAGCAGGATAACGACCGGGTGGTCTGCAGCATCTTTGTCAATCCCACCCAGTTTAACGATCCGGGTGACCTGGAAAAATATCCGCGCATGCCGGAACAGGATCTGCAACTGCTCGACAGCGTCGGCTGCGATTATGCTTTCCTGCCTTCGGTCAGCGAGGTGTACCCGGAGGGCTTCCGGCTGCTTGAAATACATTTTGGCACCCTGGAGCGGGTCATGGAAGGTGCGCACCGCCCGGGTCATTTCAGGGGGATGGCCACGGTGGTGAAAAGACTTTTTGAAATTGCCGAACCGGATACGGCCTATTTCGGTGAAAAAGATTTCCAGCAGCTGGCGATCGTGAAAAAAATGGTGCAGGAATTTCGTATACCCGTTCACGTGATCGGCTGCGAAACGCTGCGCGAAAGCGATGGCCTGGCCATGAGCTCCAGAAATCTCCTGCTCAGTGCCGCCCAGCGGAAAGCCGCACCGCTGATCTATCAGGGTCTGCGGATGGCACAGGAATACATTCCGCATCAACAGCCGGCCGCCGTCAAAGAACTGGTGACCCGCTACATCCGGCAAAGTCCTCTGCTCGAGGTTCAGTATTTTGACATCGTACACCCCGACACCCTCGAGAGCCTGGAACACTGGGAACAACATCCGGTGGCGCAGGGCTGCATCGCCGTACTCACCGGAGGTCCCCGCTTGATTGACAATATCCGTTACCGGACGGACGCATGAGCGGCCGCGATCCCCGGGCAGGACAGCCGGCGATAATCCTGCCCCTCATTCCGGTACAGCGCGAACCGTGTACATGCCGATCTGTCCTCTGTGGCGCACCTCCACCAGGCCGCGGTACTCCGCGCCGAACCGGCCCGCAACCAGTGCATGGGTTTTTTCACTGATGTTGATGGTTCCCTTTAAAGCGGCATTTTCCATGCGGGAGGCGATGTTCACCGTATCTCCCCAGATATCGTAGGCAAATTTGGTGCTGCCCACGATGCCGGCCACCACCGGACCGGAGTGGATACCGATACGCACTTCAAAGAAGGCTCGCTGCTGCCGTTCCCGTTCCACCTGGTATGCCTGCATGAACCGCAGGATGTCCAGGGCCGCTCTGACCGTGTCGGCGGCGTGCTGCGGATTTTCCTGCGGCAGCCCGGAAGCGCACATGTACCCGTCGCCGATGGTTTTTATTTTCTCGATAGGGTAGGCGGAGAGAATACGGTCAAAGGCGCTGTAACAGTGATGAATCTCCTGTACCAGCTCTTCCGGTGCCATGCGCTCCGCCGCACCGGTGAAGTTACAGAAGTCGGTAAAAAGCACACTCACGTTATCGTAGTGCCGCGCTTTTGCACTGCCGGTACGCTTCAGCTCTTCCGCGGTTTCATGGGGGAGGATGTTCAGCAGGAGATCATCGGACTTTTTCTTTTCCAGGCTCAGTTCACGGTGCTGTTCCTGGATGCGTTGTTTCTGCTTCCTGGTCAGACGGAAACGGTTGTAAACAAAAACGGTAAATATAAGCGTCAGGGCCAGTATACCGGTAAGGGCCCACCGCTGTATCTTCTGCTTGGAAATTTCAGCGGCCAGAATTTCCCTCTGTCCTGCGGCCTTTACCGAATCGGTAGCCGCCTTCTTATCGTATTCGTAGCGGAAGCGCTGCCGTATATCGCTCCGGCTGTTCTCTTCGTTGATGAGGCTGTCGCGCATGCGTATAAAGAGCTCATACATGGGCAGCGCCTTTTGGGGCTCCCCCGCTTCCTTGTACAGGTCATAGAGCAACTGGGCACTGTTCAGTAACAGCTCCGGGTAGCCGAGCTGACGTGCCAGCTCCAGGCTCTGCTCCGCATAACGCGTCGCCTCCTTCTGCCGCGACTGCCTCCGGAGGATCCCGGCTATCCGGTTCCCCGCATCGGCCATGCCTTCCAGCTCTCCGGCCTGTTCAAACATGGAGCGGCTGCGCAGCAGGTATTCCAGTCCTTTCTGCCCGCGGCCGCTGCTGTCCAGCTTTCCTTCCAGGATGCCGATGTACATCAGGGAAAATGCAATGCCCTGGTTGTCCTTTATTTTTTCGCGCAGGGACAGGCTTCTCCGGTGTATGGA
>JAEUTF010000238.1 GCA_016788185.1 Bacteroidia bacterium
TTTCAAATCGGGAAAAGCGTCTAAAAAACGGTGGAAGTACGGAAGTCCTTGATCTACACGCGTTTGCTGTAGAATAATTTCTGAAAGCCAGATTTTATAGGCTTCATTTGTATTTCTCCAGGGCAAATTCCGCCCGTTTTCACGGTACCAATTCCGTAAAATACTGGAAAACTCCTGATTTATTGTCATATTAGAGGCAAAAATAATCAAGTAATATTTTGTATTTCAGCCAGAAAGCATATCTTTGCAGCCCCTTAAAAGGAAATATAATTAATATACAGTAACGATGACTAAAGCAGAATTAGTGAACGAGATCTCTACAAAGACTGGGATCGAAAAGGTAGCGGTTCAGCAAACAGTTGAATCAATGATGAAAGTGATTCGCAACTCGCTGATCAATAACGAAAACGTATACCTCCGTGGTTTCGGCAGTTTCATTGTAAAGAAACGCGCGAAGAAAACCGGCCGTATTATTACCAAGAATGCGACCATTATCATTCCTGAACACTACATTCCTGCATTCAAGCCGGCGAAGACTTTCACTGAGCGCGTAAAGAATGCACATACCAAGAAAACCCAACCTGCTCAATAATCCTGAATGAAAGGTGCACAACTGAGGGGCATCCTCATTGCGGGCACCGTTCTGCTCTCGGTCGCACTTTACTTTGCACCCTCCCAGGTTAACCAGGACGGTACAAGTCCCAAAGAGGCACACGAAGGGCACATGGATGGGCTCAACCCGGACGACCTGCTGCGTTCCGCCAGAGTTTCACTTGATACAGCCCAGCTTAAAAACCTGGACTTCTTCGAAGCTTCTCTGAAAAAAGCCGGAAACAAAGACACCGCCCTGCTGGACGGTATCGGAAGGTTCTGGGACAGGAACGGAGTACCGGCCGCATCGGCCATTTGGTTCGAGAGAAAAGCCGAAATCGTTAAAAGCGAGCAATCGTACCTCGATGCTGCTTATCGCTATTTCGACTCCTTCCGGATGGCCAACGACACCGCGGTTCGTTCCATTCTGGTGGGCAAGGCCATCGCCAGCTACAAGAAAGTACTGGAGATCAATCCTGGCAACCTGAACGCCAAAACGGATCTTGGCGCCTGTTATGCCGACGGCACTTCCGAGCCGATGAAAGGGATCATGCTGCTGCGGGAAGTGATCGCGGCCGACCCCAATCATGAAATGGCCCAGTACAACCTGGGCATGTTGTCGGTAAAATCAGGGCAGCTGGACAAAGCCATTGAGCGCTTCAACAAGGTGCTGGAGATTAACCCCGGAAGAAATGAAGTACATTTCTTTATCGGCCAGGTTTTTCTGCAGAAAGGCGATACCGCGCAGGCCATCCGTTCCTATGAAACCTTCATCAGGAATGCCCAGTACGATGTCAGCGATGTCATCAAAATGGTGGAAACATTGAAAAAGAAGCCCGCCTGATTCAAATCAGTCAGGTGAAAGAAAACGACCTTAAAAACATTTAAAATATTTAATCATGCCATCAGGTAAAAAACGTAAACGTCATAAAATGGCGACTCACAAACGGAAGAAACGTTTAAGGAAGAATCGTCATAAGAAGAAAAACAGGTAAGCCTTTTTCACGGCTGAACGATCTGCCGTTCCGGTGCTTCACGCCCGGAACGGCAGATCATATTTGCTAATGTTTTTTCACAGCTTGGAGCGGACCTCTGTCTCCAGCCCTTTTTTGCACGGAATGATAGAAAGCAAATCATAAACCTTTGGCTGCCGGTTTCCGTTCAACAGAATGGATAGAACCTGTTTACCATTGACCCTAAGGTTCTGCGTGGCAGTTTTAAGCATGATGATTTGCCCGTTTCGGGCGTTTAGCAAGAAAAAATCAGAAAGAAGGCATTGAACAGCGAACTGATTATTGATTCGTCGGCCTCCGAGGTGAACATCGCCCTCGTAGAGGACAAACGGCTTGTGGAGTTAAACAAGGAGAAAAAAGAAAACAATTTCTCCGTGGGCGACATCTACCTGGGCCGTGTGAAGAAACTCATGCCTTCACTCAATGCGGCTTTTGTCGACATCGGCTACGAAAAAGATGCCTTTCTGCATTACCTCGATCTGGGCGCACAGGTGCAATCCCTGCTGAAGTTCATGAAGAACACGCAGGGCGGCCGGCAGGAAGATGCCCTGCTGAATAATTTTGAGCTGGAAGCAGATATCCACAAGGCCGGTAAGATCGGTCAGGTGCTGAACCCCAATCTGAACATCATGGTGCAGATTGCGAAAGAGCCCATCTCCAGCAAAGGTCCCCGCATCACCTCCGAAATTTCTTTTGCAGGCAGGTACGTGGTATTGGTACCTTTTTCCGATGTCATCTCCGTTTCACAGAAAATCAAAAGTGCGGCGGAACGCTTACGCCTCAAGCGTCTGGCCATTTCCATCAAACCGCGCAATTTCGGGATCATCGTCAGAACGGTAGCCGAAGGCAAAAAAGTAGCCGACCTCGACCGTGATGTGCAGGACCTGGTATCAAAGTGGACCACGTTGCACGAACAACTGAAAACGGCTGCACCGCCGGCGAAACTGCTGGGAGAAATTGACCGCGCCTCCACCATCCTGCGTGATCTGCTGAATCCGAATTTCAATGCCATTCATGTGAATGATCCCAGGGTGGCGGAAGAAATAAAAACCTATATCCGCGGCATCGCACCCGAACAAGTCGACATCGTTAAGATGTACAAGGGGAAATTGCCGGTGTTTGAGCATTTCGGGATCGACAAGCAGATCAAATCGCTTTTCGGGAAAACGGTCAACATGGCCGGCGGTTCTTACCTGATCATTGAACATACCGAGGCCATGCACGTCATTGACGTGAACAGCGGCGGAAGGAACAAAGGCGGCGGCGATTCGCAGGAGAGCAATGCCTATCAGACCAACCTGATGGCGGCCAAGGAAATTGCACGACAGCTTCGCATGCGCGATATGGGCGGAATCATCGTGATCGATTTCATCGACATGAAAAACACCCTGCATCGCAAACAGCTTTTTGATACGCTGCGCGATGAGATGAAACAGGACCGCGCCCGCCACACCATTTTACCCCCCAGCAAATTCGGCCTGGTGCAACTCACCCGTGAAAGGGTGCGACCGGTTACCGACATCATCACGGTGGAGAAATGTCCGGCCTGCGACGGTACCGGCGAAATCAAGGCCTCCCTCCTACTGATGGATGACATTGAAAACAATTTGCGTTACCTCTGCCAGGAGCAGAATGAAAAAGGCCTGACCCTGCAGACACACCCCTACGTGGCCGCTTTCCTGAAAAAAGATTTTTGGAAGTTTAAGTCCTACCAGTGGCAGTGGCGCAAGAAGTTTAAACGCTGGATCAAGGTGGAACCGATCTACGCCTATCACATCATGGAGTTTCACTTCCTGAACCAGCAGGGTGAGGAAATCAAACTCTGATTTTCAAGAAATCAATTTAAATCATCTGCCGTACCGATAGCGGGTATTCTGAATTTTTCTGATTCGGTAAGCACCATCAACGATATTTCGAAGTGCCGGGGGAAAGGCTTGCAGACGCTGAATAAGTAAAGTACGCCTCCTTACAATCCCTTTTTTGCAAAGAGCACAGTCAATTTCTTCGGATTCCAGTTTATTTTGTAGGCAATCTCCAGGTTGATGAAACTGTAAGAGTCGCTGACATCCGGATTTCCCCTGCGGGAAGTGCGTGGGCCCACCATCCCGTCGGTACCAAGCCCCGTCGGGTCACTGATGTATTTGGCGAGTTCCTGCTTCACAGGATCCCCGGCGAAATGCTGCTCGATCTGCTTGTACGTGGCATAGGCTTCGCTGGCATCGTCCAGGTAGTCCGTAAAAAACTTATAATAGCCAAACTCCATCGACAAAGTGATGTTTTTATTTAAACCATAACGAAAGCCAGCTGCCAACGGGACGCCGATGTGCCAGGGGCTGTACATTTTTCGCGAAGCTTTGGATTCATCGTAAGCACCCTGTCCCTCGGTACGCCAATCGATCAGGTCCGTTTCGTATTCCCCGTCCTTTTCGATCACATGGCCGCTGCCGCCCGACTGGGCCGCGTCGCGGACGGTACCATCGTTCCAGAAGTAATAACGGTTTCGGATATCCACACTTCCAAGAAAGAGATCAGCCTTCGGCCGTCCGTAATAAATGCCCACCCCGGTGTAGACAAAGAAAGCCATGCCCTGCTTGTGCAAGGGAAGCCGGCGGTTCGGATAATAGGTATAACTGAAGTGGCTGGAAAATCCGAAGATGTCGTTCCGGAAATTCAGGCCGCGGCCGTAATTCCGCAATTCCCCGCCGGCCTTTCCGTTCACCGGTTCTGTCTCATCGTATTGAATACGGTGCCAGCTCAGCCTGGCTTCGATATTAAAAGGAGCATACTTCATGCCCGTGATTTCCCGTGGGGAAATGAAATTCCTGACGGTGATGGCCATCCCCGGACTCATCGAACTTTTCTGAAAGAACTCATCGTTCCCCAGGTCCCCGAAATAATTGGTGGTACCGGCAGCCAGGCCGACATCGAGGGAGTTTTGTGCCGCCAGAGGCGCAGTCAGGATAAAGATGAAGGCGAGGGTGTAGAGTGGCTTCATGCCGGTTAATTTCCCTCTAAGGTAAAAAGCAGGGCACTACGAATGAAGCCGTAAACAAAAAAATCTTAACATTTCTTCAAATCGTTCAATTCATGGGGTGAACCGTTCCTTACCCTGGGTTGGAAGGTACCCGTTTGCTCCCGGGTGAAAGACGGAACGGCGGCCGGATCCCGATCATCACCCCTCCGATCCCCGCTTTGATGATCCCTCAGGGCGTTTCCACGATTCGAGGGTTCAATCACGATGCCGCCAGGCTGTTCGGACAATTAGAAATCGAAACAGGGATCACCGGATCGCCCCGCCTGTTAAAACCGTTCCGCCAACACGCAGGCTTTTTTTAATACCCTGGTTTCACCATCGATGTGAAACAACTCGGCCAGGACCACATAGATGCCTGCAGGTACTTTTTGCCCCTCGTCGTTCAGTCCGTTCCAGTACCAGATACCCTCCGCCCCGATCAGCTCCTGCCTCGACAGTCTCCTGACCGGAACGCCGTTTTCATCATAAACCGAAAGGGCCGCCACAAAGCCCGACCGGGAAGGCCGGCAACGGATTCCCAGTACATCGTGGTAACCGTCGTTGTCAGGAGAAAATAATTCAGGGCTTACGTCGAGCCACTTCCCGGAAGTATTCGAATAATCATCATACTGGGAATTCTGAGCCGTTGGTGTGGCGAAACCGCAGGAGGAAGAAGCACTGTGCCAGTTGCTGCTGTCACCGGCCGGACGAAGCGGAGAAATACGCTCCAGGGAAACGCCTTCCGGATCATCCAGCAGCGGGAAATGGAAATCATCTTTGTAATGAAAACGCTCGAGTTCCTGCAGTGAAGCAGTGAGCAGCACCACCACGCCTTCGTCATCATTGAAAGAAGGCAAATCCGATTCAATCAGCATACGCCGGTCCATTACCCTGTAACGTTGCACAATATCCATGGCCCTGGTGCTGACTACGGCATATTGCCCGGGAAAGAGCAATCGCTGGTGCACACTGAAAGGCATGACATCGTCCGTACTACCTGTCAGCACATCCGCATGGCCGATGCGCAATTGTGACAAATCCACACCATGCTTTCCGGCATGATAAATCTCCACAAAATCAGAACCCTCTTCCACCGGATTGAACAGCACTTCACTGATCTGAAGATCACCGGGCCGGATGGAATCCGGAAGGGCGAAGGGAAGATGGCTCCACCTGCTGAGCGGATTGCCCGCACAATCCCGAAGGCTCATATCCAGATCCACCTGGTAATTCGTCAGAGCGATCAATGGCAGGGCCAGCGTAAGGGTACAGGAAGGCATGCCGGTTGAAAACCGTATCGCTGTTGGATGACCGATGTCCGGTATCACCTCAAATAAAGCCGTCGGCAGAGCCTGCATGCTATCTAAAAATTCACTGAAGACAATTTCAAGATGAAGGCTGTCGATGGGAAAGGCAGATACCGGCCAGGGAGCCAGCGTGTCCGTAAAAGCCCCCTCCACCGCATTCTGACGGCCCGGTGTTCCGCCGGATGGATCCAGGCTGGCCGACCAGTTGAGCTCATCATGGCAGGGAAAATCCTTGTCGATCCGCTCCAGCGACCAGCCCCTGTCATCCCGAAGAGGATCACGGTACATGGAAGAATGATAGCGAAGCACATCGATGACGACACCGCTGCCATCCAGCAGGGACAATTGATCGGCGTCGTTGTTCAGTGAAGGAAAACCGGACACCGCTTTGGCAGGAATGCCCTCCCCAAGGAAGGAACTCAGGCCGGCGGGATCGGTGTAACACCGGTAGTCGCCGGGAAACAGCGTATCATCCGGAAGTAATCCGGTGCTTGCGGGATCGGCAATGGACCACCCGTTCATGACAATTACTTTATGGCTCCTGTTATAGAGTTCGAAGTATTCATAGGGCGGAAGAGACGGTGCGGAAACCGGATCCGCCATGACCTCGCTGAAAAGGACGTCGGAAGTTTCGGCATGGGCAGGATGAAACAGCATGAAACGGGCAGAATCCTGAAGCAGGTTCCCGTTCATATCCCCGATTCCCGAAACGATCAGGCTGAAAATTCCGCTACTGTCAAAGACAGGAGGGAAATACAACAGATAGCGGAAGGGTTGCACCACATCTTCCTCCACCCAATTCGGATATCCGATGCCGTTAACAACGTAATGCTGGACCTGCATGACCGCTGAACTGTCGGGCTGCTCGGAAAAGAAAACCTCAACGGTAGAATCACTGACCAGGCCTGCTCCCTGGACCTGCAAGGGCAGGGTATCGCGTAACACGGCGCCGGCGTACACATCATCCAGATAGAAATCGTTTGCATTTCCTGAGGTATAAACGAATTTGATTCCGGTATAACCCGAAGGCGGAAAAACCGTATCGTTCACACTTCCCTCCTGAATAAAATTTTCAGCACCGCTGTAGTCCGCCTCCAGTTGCCAGGTGCCACCCGGCAGGCGCAACACCCGTGCGCGCAGGTCGAAGGAATTCGCGACAAGGCTGTCGCCCGCTCTTAATAGCGGAGTCAGGGTCCATCCATCCTGCCGGCAGAGTACGATCGCATCGGCCGCACCGCTTTCCCCGAACTGCAGAAAATACGCCTGGACGGGACCTTCCAGCGAATCGCTTCCGGAAACCAGGTAAAAACGGGCGTAATTCTGCGAGGAGGGTGAAAAAGGAAGCTTTAATTTAAAACGCCATTCCAGGGTATCGCCCTGCTGGGGCAGCAGGGCAGAAATGAAGGACGAATCGCTGCCGGTACTGTTCAACTGAAGCACACCGTTGCTCACCACGAACTGAACGGTATCTCCCCTCCACAGTACGCCATTGCTGAAATCTCCGTCACTGAAGTCGTCCCACAACTGGGCCATTACCTTACAGGGCACACCCAGGCTCAACAAAGCCAACAATAACCGGCAAGCGATCGATCCCTTCATTATTTTTGCTGGACAAAGTAAAAGAGGCTTTGATGCATTATCCGTTGAATAAACACGTATATACGTTTACAAACAGCTAATGACTTCAGATCATTGATAAACAAGTAAAAAGAATCAGCCATGAACGTCGCGGTTGTTGGAGCTACCGGTCTGGTCGGTACCAGGATGATCCAGGTATTGGAAGAAAGAAATTTCCCGGTCGTTGAATTTATTCCTGTCGCGTCCGAAAGGTCTGCAGGAAAAAAGGTACACTTTAGAGGAAAGGAATACGCCGTCATTACACCTTCCGAAGCTTTGGCTTTAAAGCCGGATCTTGCGCTTTTCTCTGCCGGCGGACAAACTTCCCTCGACTGGGCTCCGCGCTTTGCCGAAGCAGGTACCACCGTCATCGACAACTCCTCCGCCTGGCGGATGGATCCCGGCAAAAAGCTGATCGTTCCCGAAGTCAATGCCGCGGTACTCACCTCCGCCGACCGCATCATAGCCAACCCGAACTGCTCCACCATTCAGATGGTGGTGGTGCTGAAACCCCTGCACGATCGTTATAAAATCAGGCGGGTGGTGGTCTCTACCTATCAGTCGGTCAGCGGCACCGGGGCGAAAGCGGTGGAACAACTCATGGCAGAACGCAAAGGGGAGCCCGTGAACAGGGTATACCCCCATGCCATCGACCTTAACATCCTTCCTCAGATTGATGTATTCCTGGACAACGGCTATACCAAAGAGGAAATGAAAATGGTAAAGGAAACCTGCAAGATCATGGGCGATGACAGCATTCGCGTGACGGCTACCACCGTGCGTGTTCCGGTCATTGGCGGACATTCTGAAAGTGTGAACATCGAATTTGAAAATGATTTTGACCTTGACGAGATCAAAAAAATACTGGCTTCCGCACCAGGCATCATCGTTCAGGATGATCCGGCGAAATCCTTTTACCCGATGCCACTGTATGCCGAAGGAAACGATGAAGTTTTTGTGGGCCGGATCCGCCGCGATGAATCGCAGCCCAAAACCTTAAATTGCTGGATTGTTTCTGACAACCTGCGCAAAGGCGCTGCCACCAACGCGGTACAAATTGCGGAATACCTGGCGAAGAAAAAATTTCTGGGTTAAAAAAAATCCGCTGTATGGATCCTGACGTGGATCTGCATACAGCGGAGACATCTTTCGGAAGAGTACCTTTTACTTCAGCAAGGCGATGGGGTTAGAGAGACCCGAGTATTTGGTAAGGTCCATTTTGATCGAACCCACCAGGATATCGGCCTGGGCCCTGACAGGAATCCTGTTTTTATCATCCGTCACCCACACGGTCATCCCTTCCTTTTCCTTGAACACCCGTCCTTCCAGAAGATAAGGCTTAAAGACGATGCAGCGGAAGGTACCGGCCTTGGTTTTAATTTTTTCCTTGCCGGTGTATTTGATCACCATGGGAAACACTTCATCGTCCAGGTAGGTATGGATAAGGAAGGTATCGCCCACGGCGGCGTTGGTGAAATCCAAAGTGCGGGAGTAATAAAAGGCCGAAATCAGATCCTGCACCTGCCCGGGGGTGGTAATGGTTTTCTTCTCGCTGGTCGCCGTCGATCTGAAATGGTTAAAGCTTACATTTTGCTTTTTCGAGTAGCTTCCTTCTTCAATCCGGCGAATAAACAGCCAGGGAACCATGGCTTCGGAGTCGATGTAACTTTCGTAATGATCGCGCACTTTAAAAAACCAGTCGAATGCCCCTACCGATTTTCCGGTGCCTACCACCCTGTAACAGGTACGGCCTCCCAGATTTTTTAGAATGGGATCCACTTCGAGGCGGGCAGTACCGGCATCTATAAATCCGTAGTGCACGCGGTATTCCAACACTTCACTGGGACCAAACGCCTTGTTTTCCACTTTCGGCAGATGTGGCTGTGTCGCTGCCAGGAATGGGAGCGCCGCCATGAAGGCCAGTGTAGTCAGTTTTTTTATCATTCTTCTTTGGTTTCGGATTGCTCCTCCCCCTCAATCAAATCCTGTTCCAAACTTCCCATGGCAGCTTCAGGATCCACGCTGCCTTCCACCTTGAAGTCTCCTTCTTCGTCTATTTCAGCCTCCTCCGGCAGTTCAATGGAGCCTGCTCCGGGCTCAACATCCACCGGGACATCCATCGGATCCATCAGATCGCTGGGCATACCAATTTCATTATCAGCTATATGCAAATCCTTGAGCTTGGGGAGATCCTTCACCGACTTAAGTCCGAAATGATCCATAAAGTTCTTGCTGGTGGAATACAGCAGGGGTTTTCCCGGACCATCTCCTTTTCCGCTGATCACGATCAGCTCCTTTTCAAGGAGCTTTTGGATGCTGTAATCGCAGTTTACCCCGCGGATATGCTCGATTTCAGACTTGGAAAGGGGCTGTTTATAGGCGATGATGGCCAGGGTTTCCAGGGCGGCGGTACTCAAGCGCTTCTTGGCCTTGATCTGAAGCAGGGTATTGACCGCATGATGGTATTCCTTCTTGGTCAGGAACTGATAGCCTTCCGCAATCTCGGTCAGTTCAAAGGAGAAATCTTCCGAAGAATACTTTTCCTTCAATTCCGAAATCAGGCTGTGGAACTGATCTTTTTTAAGTTCCCAGCCATAAACGGTACGGAGGCATGACAAAATTTCATCTCCGCTGATGGGTTGCTCGGAAGCGAAAATAAGGGCTTCGATATGCTGGAGTAAGAGTTGCATGGGTGGATTTCCTGGTTTTTTAAACGGGCTGCGCCTCTTAAAGGCTTTCAGACCACAACATTAACAATACGACCGGGCACGACGATGACTTTCTTCGGCGTTCCCTGTATGAATTTAACAATTTCTCCGGAGCGGAGGACATTTTGCTCCACTTCTTCCTTGCTGAGCTGCAGACTCAGATTGATTTTAAACCGCACTTTTCCATTGATGGAAACCGGGTACTCGAAATCATTTTCGACCAGGTACTCTTCCTTCCATTCCGGAAAGGAAGCGCTGGTGACACTATTTTGATGCCCCAGCAAGTGCCAGAGTTCTTCCGCGAAATGGGGAGCATAGGGGGCAATCAGAATCACGAGCGGTTCGAGGATGGCGCGCTTGTGGCATTTCAGATCGCTGAGTTCGTTCACGCAGATCATGAACGCGCTCACCGTGGTATTGAAGGAGAAGCGTTCCACATCCTCCTCCACTTTCCGGATGGTTTTGTGCAATACTTTCAGTTCGGCGGCGGTAGGCTCTTCTTCGCTCAGCACACAACGGTCGCCGCTAATGTTGAACATCCTCCACCAGCGTCGCAGAAAATTATGGACGCCGTTGATGCCCTGCGTACTCCAGGGCTTACTTTGTTCCAGCGGGCCGAGAAACATCTCATACAGCCGCAAGGTATCGGCCCCGTATTCGGCAATGATGTCGTCGGGATTGACCACATTGTATTTGCTCTTCGACATCTTTTCGACTTCTGCTCCACACCGGTAAATCCCATCTTCCAGGATAAATTCAGCATCACCGAAATCCTCTCTCCAGTCTCTGAATTTTTCGATGTCAAGGATGTGATTGGGAGCTATGGAGACATCAACGTGCAAGGGTGTGGTTTCGTATTGATCCCTCAAACCAGCTGATACAAATTTATGGGTGCCGTTAATTCGGTATACAAACGCACTCACGCCCTGAATCATGCCCTGGTTGATGAGTTTCCGGGCCGGTTCCTTCACGGGAATAAAGCCCAGGTCGAAGAGGAATTTGGTCCAGAAGCGCAGGTAGAGCAAATGCCCCGTGGCATGTTCGGCTCCTCCGAGGTAAAAATCGACCTGCTGCCAGTAGTTCACCGCCTCCTTTGAAACGAATTCCTTCTCATTGTTCGCATCCATGTAGCGCAGGAAATACCAACTGGAGCCGGCCCAGCCGGGCATGGTGGTGGTTTCGTATTCGTATTTTCCACGGTATTTCCAGTCTCTGGCACGCGCCAGCGGCGGTTCCCCGCTCTCGGTGGGTTGAAAGGTGTCGATCTCGGGTAAGAGCAACGGCAATTCGGATTCTTCGATGGTATGCGGTATCCCGTCTTTGTAAAACACCGGAATGGGTTCACCCCAGTAACGCTGCCGGCCGAATGCGGCATCGCGGAGGCGGTAGTTGACCTGCCCCTTGCCGATACCCAGCTTTTCAATTTCAAGAATGGCTTCGTGAATGGCCTGCTTCACGCCGAGACCATTTAAAAAACCTGAATGGACCAGCAGACCTTCCTTCGCCGTATAGGCCTCCACCTCCGTATTTCCGCCGCTCACCACTTCCCTGATGGGCAGGTTGAAATGTTTTGCAAAGAGATAATCACGCTGATCATGACCCGGTACCGCCATCACTGCACCCGTGCCATAGCCCGCCAGTACATACTCCGCCACCCATACCGGGATGTGTTCACCGGTAAAGGGATGCAGTACATACGCGCCGGTAAACTGTCCGCTCACCTTTTTCACCTCCGTCTGGCGTTCACGTTCCGATTTAGCGGACGCTCCTTTCACATACTCCTCCACCTTGCTGCGGTACTCCGGAGCCGTGATCAGGTTGACCAGTTCGTGCTCGGGAGCGAGGGTGAGAAACGAAACACCAAACACGGTATCCGGTCGCGTGGTAAACACTTCCACAAAACCGTCGTGGTTCACCAGTTTAAAACGGATGCTGGTGCCTTCCGAACGCCCGATCCAGTTCCGCTGGGCTTCCTTCACCGACTCGGGCCAGTCGATGTCATCCAGGTCATGCAGCAAGCGCTCGGCATAGGCCGTGATCCGCAGGCTCCATTGCTTCATCAGCTTCCTTTCCACCGGGTATCCTCCGCGTTCCGAAAAGCCGTCTTTCACTTCGTCGTTCGCCAAAACGGTACCCAGGGCCGGGCACCAGTTCACCCAGGCATCGCTGAGATAGGCCAAGCGGAAATTCAGCAGCACATCTGATTTTTCCTTTTCCGTCATGCCTTTCCATTCGGCGGCACTGAAGGATTGAACCGATTTTTCAATATCCCCGGTCAGAAACTGAGGGGCATTGCAGTTGAGGCCATGCTGCTCAAAAGCGGATATCAGCTTTTCTATGGGCTCCGCCTTTTTTGTAAGGCAGTTGAACCAGGAATGGAAAAGCTGAATAAAAATCCATTGCGTCCATTTATAATAGTCCGGTTCGCAGGTTCGGATTTCCCTGGACCAGTCGTATGAAAAACCGATTTTATCCAGTTGCTCACGGTAACGGCTGATGTTCTGCCGGGTGGTGAGTTTCGGGTGTTGACCCGTTTGTATGGCATATTGTTCGGCCGGCAGGCCAAACGCATCGTACCCCATGGGATGAAGCACGTTAAACCCTTTGAGTTTTTTATAACGTGAAACGATATCCGAAGCAATATAACCCAGCGGATGGCCTACATGCAGTCCGGCTCCGCTCGGATACGGGAACATGTCCAGCACATAATACTTCTTCTGACCGGGCGTTTCATGGGTACGATAGGTTTGCTGCTCACGCCAGTAGCGCTGCCACTTCTCTTCGATGACCCGGAAATTATAATCCATACTTCGTTTAAATCAGGGGGTACGAAGTTAGTAAAAAGAGGGGGCTGGATTCACGCAGGCGCCTGGCATCACCGAGGTTCATTTTTTATATTTTTGCTCGCCCGCATGAATGAGGAAAAAAAATTAGTGCGTAAAACCCAGCGTTCATCACGACTCTCCACCGTGGTGAGCATTTCGCTGGTACTTTTCCTGTTGGGAACCCTGGGGGTATTGCTTTTGCATGCCGGTAAGCTCCAGGAGTACGTCAAAGAAAACATCGAAATTGTCCTGATTATCAAGCCTGAAGCCGACAGCACCCAGGTAAACGATGTATTGAGCCGGATCAACGGTTCCCCCTATGTCAAGTCGTCGAAGCTGGTCAGCAAGGAAGAGGCTGCGGAGGCTTTGAAAAAAGACCTTGGCGAGGATTTCCTCTCTTTTCTGGGCTACAACCCGCTCTATCCCAGCATTGACATCCGCCTCAAAGCAGAGTTCGCCGAAGAAAATACCATTCGCAGTTTTATCGACTCGATCCATGCCCATCCCTCCGTGAGTGAGGTGCAATACCAGCCTTCGCTGGTGGAAAGCATCAACCGGAACCTGCGCACCATCAGCTGGATTTTATTGACATTCAGTGCACTGCTTATCCTGGTATCGGTCACGCTCATCAACAATACCATCCGGATTTCCTTGTATGCCCGGCGGCTGCTGATCAAGAGCATGTTGCTGGTGGGCGCCACCAAGGGTTTTATCCTGCAACCCTTTCTGATCCGAAGCATCTGGAACGGATTGCTGGGCAGTTTCATCGCCATCGTATTGCTGATCGGCCTGATGTACTTCGCCTTCCTTAAAGTACCGGAGCTCAGCCTGATACGTGACTTTCGCCTGATGGCGATCGTGGCGGCCGGATTGCTCGCTACCGGCATATTTCTTTCTTTCATCTGCACCTGGTTCGCCGTGAATAAATATCTTCGCTATCGCACAGACCAATTATACTGATCCATTATGTCAAAAAATCTAAGCGACAAAAAGACCGCTCCGGTAAAAACTGCTGCCGCAAAAGATAAAATCGACGATGCCGCTTTCGCCTTCGGACGCGAAAACTATATTTTGCTCTTCATATCCATTGGCCTGCTGTTCGTTGGCTATGTCCTGATGGCCGGCGGTAAAGCCGAGAACCCCAATGTTTTCAACGAGGAGGTATTCAGTTTCCGCAGAATTACGCTGGCCCCTCTGGTGGTCATGCTGGGTTATGCTTTGGGAATTTATGCCATCGTGAAAAAGGCGGATTAAACGCCATGACCATTCTTGAAGCGATCATTCTGGCCATCATTGAAGGCCTGACGGAATTCCTGCCGGTATCGTCCACGGGACACATGATTATTGCTTCTTCCCTCATGGGCATTGCCGACGATCCTTTTACAAAGACCTTTACGGTGGCCATTCAACTGGGGGCCATTCTCAGCGTGGTCGTACTTTATTATAAAAGATTTCTGCAAAGCATTGGTTTCTATAAAAAACTGATCATTGCCTTTATGCCGGCCGCCATTCTGGGTTTCATGATGGACGACCTCATTGACATGATGTTATCCAATGTTCTGGTCGTGGCTTTTACGCTGCTGGCCGGAGGCGTCATCCTGGTTTTTATCGATTCCTGGGTGAAAGGCGGAGAAGGTAAAGACGCCCAGTATGTTACTTATGCCAGAGCCCTGAAAATCGGCATGTTTCAATGCATCGCCATGATTCCCGGCGTTTCCCGCTCGGCCGCAACCATTATCGGCGGAATGGCAGCAAAACTCGACCGGAAAACAGCTGCGGAATTTTCATTTTTTCTGGCAGTACCGACCATGTTCGCAGCCACCATTTACAAGGTATACAAGTTCGCCAAAGCCGGCGTGGGGGTAAGTCCCGAACAGGTACACATTCTCCTGATCGGAAACATCGTGGCTTTCCTCGTGGCGGCGATTGCCATACGCTCCTTCATTTCATTTTTAACCCGGCACGGTTTTCTTCTTTTTGGCTATTACCGGATCATTCTGGGCGTCGTAATCATCGTGCTTTCCATCATGGGCGTCGACCTTCAACTCTTAGATTAGTCATGGAACAGGCTCAGCCGGAAGGCATGGTGCTGTTGATGAACAAGCCCCTGGGGTGGACCTCATTTAACGTGGTTAAAAAAGTGAAATGGACCACCCGTGAGAAGAAAGTAGGTCATGCGGGCACCCTGGATCCTCTGGCGACCGGTTTACTCATTGTTTGCACCGGCCGGAAAACCAAATCCATTTCGGAGATTCAGGCGGCCGAAAAGGAGTACACCGGAACGTTTTACATCGGTGCGGTCACTCCATCCTTTGATCTGGAAACCGAACGGGAGCAGGAAACGGATATCCGACATATAGCCGAGGAAGATGTGCGCGCAGCCTTCCAAAAATTCACCGGCGAAATCATGCAGGTGCCCCCCTTGCATTCGGCGGTGAAACTCGGCGGACAAAGGGCCTATAAAATTGCCCGCCGGGGCGGACAGGCTGAACTTGCGGCCAAGCCTCTTTTCATCAAAACGTTTGAATTATGCGGCTTTGAACCTCCCCTGCTTCATTTCCGGGTGATTTGCAGCAAGGGTACCTATGTCCGGGCCCTGGCCCGGGATATAGGTGAGGTTCTGGGTGTGGGCGCCCACCTCACCGCGCTTTGCAGAACGAGAATTGGCGACTACCATCTTGCAGATGCGCTGAGCATCGCGGATCTGGAGGCCCGCTACCCGCGAAAAACAGAAAAACTTCTGCCGGATAGCAATGAACCTGCTGACAACCAGCAAGATAGTTGATTTCAAAGTTTTTATTATTTGATATTCAACAAATTAGGACCTCTTTTATAGCGCCCCCTCCTATTAAAAGCGTATCTTTGCCACCCGTTTTAACGGAAACCTTACATAAAATTATAACCAGCTGATTCGTTTTTTTCGCGGAAAAGCACAATGACTGACGGCCCGTAAGCTATGAAGTTATCAAAATTCAAATTCGGCTTCAATGAGAAGCTGCTTGCCAACCACCCCGCCGCCAACCGCGATGAATCACGTTTAATGGTGGTACACCGTAAAAGTGGTAAAATACTTCACAAAACTTTTAAAGACATCCTCGATTATTTCGATGATGGCGATGTGCTGGTACTGAACAACACCAAGGTTTTTCCGGCCCGACTCTACGGCAACAAGGAGAAGACAGGAGCAAAAATTGAGGTTTTTCTGCTCAGGGAATTGAATGCCGAAAGTAAATTGTGGGATGTTTTAGTAGATCCGGCCCGTAAGATCCGCATTGGCAACAAACTGTATTTCGGCGATGACGATATGCTGGTCGCCGAAGTCATTGACAATACCACCTCCCGCGGACGCACCCTGCGCTTCCTTTTCGACGGCACCTCCGCTGAATTCAGGGATGTGATTGAACAGCTCGGTCATACTCCTCTTCCCAAATACATCAAGCGCAAAGCCGAACCGGCCGATAAAGAGCGTTACCAGACCGTATTTGCCAGAAACGAAGGAGCTGTTGCCGCCCCCACCGCAGGTTTGCATTTCAGCCGTGAGTTGCTGAAACGTCTTGAACTGAAAGGTGTAAATCTTGCCGAAGTCACCCTGCACGTTGGATTGGGTACCTTCCGTCCGGTAGAAGTGGAAGATCTGACCAAACACAAAATGGATTCGGAGCAGTTCCAGGTGAACAAGGAAGCGGTCGACATTGTCAACAAGGCGAAAGCCGCCCGTAAAAACATCTGTGCGGTGGGCACCACCGCGATGCGTGCGATGGAATCCTCGGTCAGCACCATGGGTGAATTAAAGCCCAACGAAGGCTGGACCAATAAATTCATTTTTCCGCCTTATGATTTCAGCATCGCCAACATGATGATCACCAATTTTCATATGCCGGAATCCACGCTGCTGATGATGACTACCGCCTTCGGTGGTTATGATCTCATCATGGAAGCCTATAAGGTGGCCCAAAAAGAAAAGTACCGCTTTTTCAGCTATGGTGATGCCATGCTGATCCTTGACTGATGAAACAGTTTGTCGTACTCGTGGCCGGTGGGCAGGGTACCCGTATGCAGGGAACCCTGCCCAAACAGTTTTTACCCCTGGCCGGCGAGCCGGTACTGGCACATACCCTCCGGCGATTTAACCTGCCCGGGCTGGAAATCATTCTGGTGATGCACAGCGACTACTTTGAGTACTGGAAAGAACTTCGTCAGACACTCCCGGAAATTCCGGAACACAGCCTGGTTGCAGGAGGAAAAACCAGGGCCGGGTCTGTGGCCAACGGTCTCTCCCAGGTTCCCGCGGGAAGCCTGGTGGCCGTGCACGATGCCGTCCGGCCCCTGTGTTCAAAAGAACTGATTTACAGGCTATTTGATGCGGCTGAAAAGAATGGTTCTGCGGTTCCGGTAATCCCCTGCCGTGATACACTTCGGCTTCTGGATGAGCAGGGCAGCCGTACCGTGCCCCGTGAAAAGTACTGTGCCGTACAAACACCACAGGTATTTTATACTGACGTCCTCAAAGCGGCCTTCCAACTGCCGGGAACCGAGCAATTCACCGATGAAGCGTCCCTCTTTGAAGCAGCGGGAAACACGGTGCATCTGGAAGCCGGAGAGGAAAGCAATGTAAAGCTGACTTTCCCCTCTGATTTGATCCTGGCGGAAGCCTTTTTACGGGGAGAAAATCAATTCTGAAAGATTTTGATCAAAATATTACAGAAAACGCCTCTGGCCTTTCCTAACTTTGCACAGTAAGGCGTTTTTCAGTCTTCCCGGGTCTTAAAGACGAAACCTACGCAGTTCCGTCACGTACAATAAAACTAACACTACGTTGTTTAAATACAAAGGGCAACGGGGAGGATTACCGTACCCGAAAAAACTATCATTGCAAACGATGCAGGAAAAAACCGCTTTCACAGGCTTTTTCAGGATGGGGCTAAAGGCCCTTGTTCTGTGTCCGGCATTCTTCCTTTTTCCATTGATTTCCTCTGCCAATGGTCCCGACACCCTGATTCATATTCCCACCACCTCGTTCAGCCAGGATCTCATCCCAGGCCTGGTGGCCAATGAAAAAGAAATTCGCGCCGGCTTGCTCTACGATGTGGACCGCGACCGGATTGTGTGGGAAAAGGACATGGATTATGCCTACCCCATTGCCTCGCTGACCAAGATGATGGTTGGTTTGCTGGCCATGGAAGACATCAATGCAGGGACCGTATGCCTGGACGACAGGATTACGGTTACACGCACGTACAAAAAGAAGGTACGCCGACGCCGTTATACCACCTACAAGGTGGAAGAGCAGTACACCCTTGAAGATGTGCTCAAAATGGCCCTGGTGGCTTCCCACAACGAAAGCACGGTCTGGATTGCGAAGCATTGTTCCGGGAGCCTGCCGGCCTTTGTGGAACGGATGAACAGGAGGGCGATTGAACTCGGCATGAGCAAATCGCAGTACAGCAATCCTTCGGGCCTGCCCGCCATCATTGATGAACTGGACAACAGCAGCTCGCCGCGCGACCAGCTGATCCTGGCCCTCGAGGTACTCAAACACCCCAAACTCATTGAAATCACCTCCATACCCTATGCCAGCGTGCATAACGGCAAAGGACAAGTGAGCTACCGGAACCACAATGGACTGGTCATCAATTACGGCATGGAGGTAGACGGGATAAAAACCGGATTTACTAAAGCGGCCGGATTTTGCCTGGTCGCCACGGCCAACCGGGGCGAGCACCGTATGATCAGCGTGGTTTTTGGCTGCAGGAGTCCCTGGATCCGAAACAGCATTGTGGCTTCCATGATGAACACCTATTACGATGCCATCAAACTGGGACGGCTTGGTGAAGCCGGACCCGATACGCAAGCCTCCAGGGTTTTTCTGGATAGCGTACAACAGGGGATTGCACGCATTGAGCCCAATATAGAGCAAAAGATTCCGGACAATGCCAACGATGAAAGCTACGCCTACACGTATAAGACCGTAAGCCAGAAAATCAAGAAAGCACATACCGTGCGCCAGGGCGATAATCTCGGGCGCATTGCCGACAAATACAATGTTTCGGTAACCGACCTGAAGAAATGGAACAAGCTTCGCAATACCACCATTCGTCCGGGACAGAAATTGTATGTTTTCTCAACGGTCAGGAAAAAGATACCGGTTCGCCTGGTGATCGATCCGGATGAAACCATCGCAGACCTGCAGCCTTCACAAGATACCACCGACCAGTGCGAAACAGAACTGAAGACAGAACACGTACACCACCCGCAGACTACCGCCCGTGCGGACCATGATACCGCTTCAAAAGTGGCACACGAAATCCGGGCCGGCCAGGATAGCAATGCAACCCCTCCCGCAAAAGCCCGTGCCGCGTACATCTACCATACCGTTCAACCCGGCGATACACTCTGGAACATCGCCCAGCGTTACCAGACCAACATGGAGCAGATCAAAAAGCTCAACAAACTGAGCAAAAAGAACTACCTCCGCAGCGGAACCCGAATTAAAATACCTGTTAACGGCGGCTGATCTTTTTATCTTTACGACCACTCTGCCATGAAAAACCACCTCCTTACCCTTCTGGTAATGGCCCTGCTATTGCCAGTCATCCTGCCTGCTCAGGATGCAAGTCTGCCCAGGGATGCCAAAAGCGGCCTGATCAGTTACAGTGCTGTAAAAGAAGTTGCCGGGACAAACTCCGCGGCGCTCTACCAGCGGGCGATCGGATGGGCCTCCGCTTTCTACAAAAATCCCGCCGACGTAATCCGTGAACGCGACTCTTCCGGCGGTAAAATCGTTTGTAAAGCGCGATTTAAAATCGCCAACCCGGCGGACAAAAAAGGGCTGGTGACGGATGCCGGCAATGTGATGTACACTTTAAGCATTCAGTTTAAGGATGGCCGTTACCGTTATGAAATGACGGCCTTCAACTGGAAACAGCCATCGTATTTTGCCTGCGAAAAATGGATGGATAAAACCTCCGCCAGCTACCTGCCCGTTTACGAAAGCTATCTTCAGCAAACCACTGCCGAGGCCATCCGTGTGCTGAACAGCCTTGAGAAAGCCCTGAGTACAGCCGCCGCCGAAAACAAGGACGACTGGTGATCAGCAGATCCGCCGGCAGCTGACGCCTTCGTGCAATACGGGATTTTCAGGATTCATACCCTCCAGCAGGATCAGGCCGGGCTTCCAACCGGATTTTATCTTACCGAATTCATTTTCCATTCCCAGAAATTCAGCCCCGTTCAATCCCGCCCATTTGAGGAGTTCGGTGAAGGGGATGCCCGGAAAATTCTTGCTGATCAGTTTCAACTCTTCGAGCACCGACAATTGCCGGTTGGAGGCCAGGCTGTCGGTGCCGATGGTAACTCTTAAACCCAGCCGGTACATGGCCATGACATCAGGAAGCCGGCCGGTAATGTACCCGTTTGCGCCCGGACACAGGCACCAGTAAAGTTGAGGATGCACACTTTCGGCAGCATGCATTTCACCTTCGTTCGTATAGGTATTGTGCACCAGTTGCAACCGGTGTTGCTTCGGAAAAGACGGCAGCAGGTGTTCAAGGGGTCGTCCGGATCCGAAAGGAACAAAATCGCTGAGCGGAAAAGAAGCTTCCCGGAAGAAATCCGCCATGGGACCACTCACATCACGGCAGAAGGCCAGTTCATCTTCCGATTCCTGCATGTGGATACTCAGCGGATCACCCGCAGCCATGCTGTTGAAGATACCGGCATATAAACGCTGACTCACCGAGTAGGGAGCATGCGGCGTCAGACTGGCAGTGTGTCGCCCCGATGCAGTAAAATATTGCAGCAGTTCCATCCCCTGCTTCACAATCGCTGCAGCTTTTGCCGGTTCCAGGCCCAGCAGTTCCACGAATGTATGATACCTGATCCTGCTATCCCTTTTAACCTCCGCCGAAAGCGAAGAATTAGAAATATCGCCCACCGCTACAATACCTTCCGCCCACATATCATGGTCGGCCAGATGCATGGCTTCCACCTGCATGGCTTCATCGCTTAAAAAACGCTGCGCCAGCAATGCGCGGATAAAACCAGTCATGCCACCTTCCCTTTCCGGGATCTTTCCTTTGAGATGCGACAGCTCCAGGTGACAGTGCGCGTTTACAAAACCAGGCACCAGTACCCCGTCAAGATCAACGGCGCCGGCACAGTACCCTTCCGCCACGGAAATCACTCTTCCTTCGTCATCACACACCACACTGGCACGATGGAGGGGAGGACCCTCGTTACTGATCAGCAGGGGTGTGTTATAGGTGATCACCTGACAAAGCTATGCAAATCGGATAAAAAGCGCGGCATCAGCGGCGCGGACCATCTTCCATGTTGAGCAGGTATAGCAAACGCATCGAAAGGCTGATGATTTTAAAGGCGAGCCAGTGGCCGAAGCGCCTGATCAGATTACTACCCCTTGCCTGCGCTTCAGGGGTAATCTCGGTGCAGTGATTCCGCATGAGTTCCTTCAGTTCGAGGCTCACCGACTCTCCGAAATCACGGTCAAGCACTTCCAGGTTCATTTCAATGCTGATCAGCTCACTGAGGTGATTCAGGTTGTGCGAGCCAACACTCACCCATTGCGTATCCACCACACATACTTTGGCATGCAGCACCGATTCGTTGTATTCAAACACCCTCACTCCGTTGCTGAGCAATTTATCATAGAGGAAATGCATGGCCGGCTTCATCAACAACACGTCGCTGTTTCGGCTGAGTATAACGGAAACGGATTTCCCCCTTTTTGCAGCCCTGACCAGAATCTTCAAGAGGCGACGGGTCGGAATGAAGTAACTGGCCAGCACCAGCATTTCCCGGTGCGCGCCGTTCAGCATGTGCTTGTAGGAGGAGGAAATTTCATTTTTCCGCCTTACCCAGTCGTTCATCATCATCCTGACCGGTATTTTTCCCGGAACTTTCTCGTGCATGTCCAGCCTCGATATTTTCCCGGGCAAGCGCTCGCTGAACCGCTTGTGGTACACCCGTTCACAGGCTGCGTGTATGGCCGCACAGACCGGGCCCTCTGCTTCAAGGGCATAATCGAGCCAGGGCTTTTCTTCAGCCGAACCCCTGTATTTATCTGCGATATTGATGCCGCCTACCAGGGCACGCCGCTGGTCGGCCACACATACCTTGTGGTGAAGACGCCGCCCGGCCTGTAACAATCCGGGAAAGGGCAAGGGAGAAAAGAAACGGAAATGAATGCCCGAATCTTTCATTTCCTTTTCGAAGGAGGTACCCAGGGATGCCGAACCAAATCCATCCACCACCAGGAACACCGTCACCCTTCTCCCGGCCGCTCTTTTGAGCGCTTCAACCACCTTTCTTCCCGTCGGGTCATTTTCGAGAATGTACACCTGGAGATGTAAAATATGCCTGGCGCTGTCAATCACATCCTCCAGACAATGAAAATATTCTTCACCACCGTGAATGAACTTTACTGCATGACCAGGTATGAAATCTTTTTTCGGCAAGGCCTGTTGGTATGAATGGTAAAGTTAAAGAATGCGGGAGACATGCTTACCGGTATGAATCCATGGAATGCAATGAGCCGGAAATTCCTGCCCCGACATGAAAAGTTTTCCTTCCGGGTGTGTTTACTCGTGAAAATATACACGCTTTACCCTTTCGGAGATACCAGTCAGCACTTCATAGGGAATGGTTCCCGTTTCACGGGCAATATCAATGATACTCGGTGACGCACCGAACACCACCACTTCGGTACCTTCCCTTGCGGCGGGTATGCCGGTGATGTCAATCATGGTCATGTCCATGCATACACTGCCTACCACCGGAGCCGCCTGTCCGAGCACCAGCATTTTTCCGGTTCCGTTCCCCAGCCTGCGACTCAGCCCATCGGCATATCCAATGCCTACCGTCGCAATGGTCATGTCTTTCTGCGCAACTCCTTTACGGCTATAGCCGATGGTTTCACCGGCTTTCACCTGACGGATCTGCGAGATGGTGGTTTTTAAAGTGGATACCATTTGCAATTGCCTTTGTTCATGCGGGGTAGCCGCAATGCCATGCAAACCGATGCCGAGCCGCACCATGTCGAACTGAGCTTCTGGAAAACGCAGGATACCCGATGAGTTCAGAAGGTGACGCAGGATGGGGTAATTAAAATGCGAAGCGACGGAAGCGCTCATCGAACCGAAGGTGCTTATCTGCTGGCGGGTAAAGGCATCGTGTTCCGCCTCGTCACTGGCCACCAGATGGGAAAACACAGAGGCGATACGGATATACTTGTTGTTTTTCAGCCGGACAATCAGTTCATTTAGCTCCTGTTCATCAAAACCCAGCCGTTTCATGCCGGTGTCCAGTTCGAGGTGAACCGGAAAACGTCCCGTGGCGGTATCATTCCCTCTCCGCCGCAGTGCTTCCGTAAAATGATTCAACACACGAAAACTATATACTTCCGGTTCCAGCTTGTAGCTGATCATGGCGTCGAAGCTCTGTTCTTCGGGATTCATCACCATGATGGGCAGGGTGATGCCAGCTTTACGCAACTCCACACCTTCATCGGCATAAGCCACCGCCAGGTAATCGGCACGGTGAAATTGCAGAACGTTGGCGATTTCAAAACTTCCGCTTCCATAGGAGAAAGCCTTCACCATCACCATCAGCTTTGTATCCGCTTTGAGGCGCGACTTAAAAAGGTTCAGGTTGTGAACCACGGCATTGAGATTAATTTCCAGTACCGTCTCGTGCGCCTTCTGCTGCAGCGCTCTGGAGATCCGCTCAAAGCCAAAGGACCTTGCCCCTTTTATCAGGATGGTTTCGTTGCTGAACGCCCCATAATTCAGTTCACGCAGGAAGTCAGCCGTATCCTGAAAAAACTGCTTCTCTGACATAAACTGATCCTGCTGCCGGCTCAGGGCCGGTCCGATTCCGATCAGGCGGTTCACCCCCTTCTGCTGCAGGAGTTCAGCCACCTGCCTGTACAATTGCGCTTCGTCTTTTCCACTCTGCAGAATATCGCTCAGAATGACAGAACGCCGGCGGTGCTGCTTTTGCTGATTCATAAAATCGAGTGCGATGGTCAGAGAGCCAAGGTCGGAGTTATACGAATCGTTGATGACCGAACAATTGTTGATGCCTTCCTTCATCTCGAGCCGCATGGCCACCGGACTCAGCAACTCCATGCGCCGGGCAATCTCGTCCGGATCCATATCGAGGTAGAGCAGCAAAGCCCAGCAATGCAAAGCGTTTTCTATGGACGCGTCATCGGTGAAAGGAATGCGTATACCAATGAAATTATTCCTGTAGATCGCCTGCACCTCGGTTTCATGCTCCTTACGGTTGATGCGCCCTACCTGCAGATCGGCTTTACTTTTCTTCGACCAGGTAAAGACCGAGACCCCGGGTTGCAGCACTTCACCGCTCTGCACCACTTCGTGGATGCCCGCATAATCACGGCAATAAATCAGCTTGCTCACCCGGGTGAAGAGTTTCATTTTCTCCCTGATCTTCTCCCGGGTATCTGCAAAATTCTCGTCGTGTGCCGAGCCGATGTTGGTAAAGATGCCGATGGTGGGCTGTATGATTTTTTCCAGCTCCTGCATCTCTCCGGGCATGGAAATACCGGCTTCAAAGATGCAGAAATTATCTTCGGAGGCCATCTGCCATACGCTCAGCGGCACGCCGATCTGCGAGTTATAGCTTTTCGGACTTCTGACAATATGATAATTTTCACGAAGCAGCTGGTACAACCATTCTTTCACAATGGTTTTTCCGTTGCTGCCGGTCACCCCCAGCACCGGAACAGAAAATTGTTTGCGGTGCCATGCCGCCAGGGTCTGCAGTGCTTTCAACGCATCCTGCACAAGGAGGTAATTGGCTTCCACGCCGGGCAGCATGGCTTCCTTCTTCGAAATGACAAAATTTCTCACGCCGGATTCGTACAATTCGGCAAGGAACTCATGGCCATCACGGCGATCGCCACGGATGGCAAAAAAAAGGGAGGCGTCGGCGCCTACCACCTTGCGGCTGTCCGTGATCAGGAATGAAATACCGGGATGCCCGGGAAGCCCGGCAAAGAGTTTCGCGTGCAGTACTTCCGCCAGTTCGTTCAACGCATACAAGGAATGCGACATAGTTTTATCAGGCAAGGTGATGTCCTTCCATGGCCAGGTTGCGCTGCTCCCTTACAAAACAGGTACGGCAAAGCGGAACGTAACTTTCCTTCTCTCCCAGCAGAATGAGGGAGGCGTCGTTTACAATGCGATGAGAATGCGTGGCCAGGTCACCGCAGGACATGCAGATCGCATGCACTTTGGTGATAAAATCGGCAATGGCCAGCAACTGGGGCATCGGACCAAATGGCTTACCGAGGTAGTCCATGTCCAGTCCGGCCACAATGACCCGGGTGCCGTTGTTGGCCAGGGTTTCGCAAACATAGGGCAGCTGATCATCAAAAAACTGTGCCTCGTCAATACCGATCACATCCACTTCGTGGCCGAGCAGCAGTATATTGGAAGAGGCCGGAACCGGTGTGCTTTGGATGGCATTGGCATCGTGCGACACAATGTTTACTTCATCGTAACGCATCTCAATGGAAGGCTTGAAAATTTCGACCTGCTGCCTGGCGATTTTAGCCCGCTTTAAACGACGGATGAGTTCTTCCGTTTTACCGGAGAACATACATCCCGCTACGACTTCGATCCAGCCTCGGCGCGGTTGATGCCTTTTGGTTTGTTCAAGAAACATGACTTTGAAACAGGCAACTAATTTAGTACAGATTAACCTGTGTCGCCTGAATTGTTAATAACCCATGCCTTCGGTTGAAAAACAAAGGGGTCGCCTTTTCAGGCAACCCCTTTAAAATAAGCCCATCCCCTTCGCGGCTACTCTTTCACCATGCGGGTCACCTGCAACTCGCTTCCCTGGCGTACCACCACCTGGTAGATTCCTGATGGAAGGTTCGCCACATCCAGCTCAAGCGACTGCAAGCCGGAACGAAGAGAGGTATTGATTTCACGCACCTGACGGCCGCTGATGTCGACAATGGCAATGGAGGCGGGAGCAGACTGTTCGGTCTCCAGCATGAGCCGTACCCACTGGCTGGCAGGATTCGGGTAAATCCCAAAAGTTCTGATGCCTGAATTCTCAAGAAGTCCGGTGGGGGTGGCAGGCCCCTTGTCAAAATAAAAATTCCCGGTACTGGAACCGTCAAAACCGGTGAACACCACTTTCCAGGTATTCCCCTGGCGATCTCTAACAAAATATACGGTTGAATCGGCAATGGTCCAGACATTGGTACTGAAGTCGTAAGATTTCCAGTCAAAACCGATGGTGTTGATCTCCTCGTTGAAAGGCAAAGTGCCTGGTGTTGGGGTGGCAGGATCCACCGGATAGGCTTTGGCCACGACCACACTGTCGTTGCTAAGGACTCCCGTTACCTTGTAGGTGTAAGGCGTGAGGGTGAGGTACTGGCAGAAGGTAAGGTCCCAGGTATTGTAAACCGGCTCACGGTCAATGCTCAGGTTGTTTACCAGCGAATAATACGCGAAGAATTTTCCGGTGAAGGCGCTCTTTGTCAGAGTGGCCACGATCTCGTTGCTTCCATCGAGGTTGGCATAGCGGAAATAATACACGCCGCTGGTGAGTGATTCAATTTTCAGTTTACGGTAATCGGTACTGCCGATCTTGATGAAATACACCGAATCGCCTGAAATGACATGTGTGATGAAATCATAAGTGCCCCAGCCCAGATCAAACTGGTTGGAGGTGTCATTGGTACGGTTAAACGCACCGTAATCCCAACTGGTATCGGAATTAAACAATTCATAGGCAGGGTCGCTGAGGATGCTGGTGGTATCGGCAACTGTCATCGACGACCACTGTGAAATGGCTTTACCGGCGTTCCACAGACGTACATTGTTTTTGGAATTGATGAGAATGGAAGCAGCAAAACCCCGGATCTGGAAGGCAATGTCCCAGTCGGTATGGGTGATGTTGCTGAGTTCCCCGTTGCTCATGCTGTAAAATGCCTGGTTGGTATACCCGGCTCCTATGCTCACGACATCGGATGTCATCTGTGCCTTCACCTGAATGGTAGCCAGCGTAAGCAAGAAGGCAAGCAGGTATGTATTTATTTTTTTCATGATGATTTTGGTTGATTAATATTTTACATTCTCTGGTATTGCAGGGTGATGGTGCCTTTGTTGCCGTTCTGATCATAATAATCCACCATCCGCATTTTATAATACAAGCCGTCCTGGTCTTTCATCACAAAGTAGAGATCGGGGGTGATGTAGTAACAACTGTTGCCGAAATCGTAATACTTCCAGTCGAAACCGATGACATCGGCGTCAGTACTGAACTGATAGGTATTGGCCAGGGTGTATGCACAATCTGCAAAGGGGACGTAGCCGGGTGTGGAGTCTTTCAGCATTACCATGCCGGTGGTTTCCCTCCATTTGTTGAGCAGCGCACCGCAAACCGGGTAATACCGGAAAGGACTGCCGGGAGGCTCATCAAAGTATACATGGGTGTATTTTGTAAACACGAAATCCCAGTCGGACGCCGGCGGGGCCTGCTGTACAAGGGTCCCGTTGTTATCAAATGAAAGATACATCAGCGAATAGGCGGGGTTCTTAGGTATATTCATCACCGTCAGGCCCGAATTGTCCATGGCCGAGAACCGGATTTCATAGTGTGTATCGTCGGCCGAGAGCACTTGCAGTTTTCTGAAACGGTCGTTGCCGGTGTGGTCCGCCCGGCCCCGGTCAATCACGAACACTTCGCTGTATCCCGTAGGACCGATGGAGGCCGCCGACCACCAGTTGCCGATGGCGGTACTGTCACCGTCCAGGTGTTCCGCATCCACAAGCCAGCTGGCGTTGACGGAATCGGCTCCGAAAAAATCCGTATTGCCGGTGCGGCAGGCGAACATCAGCTTTCCTGAATTCAGGAAGATGTGGTAACCGGTAGCCGATGCTTCGAACATCAGGTCATAGGCGCGATATGGCGCAGTATGAACGATTCCCTTTGACAAACTCACGTAAACCTGATCATCATAATTACTTCCCATCGCGGCCACCAGCTGCTGTACCGGACCGGGAGGTGGCAGTATCACAGGGCTGTCCTCTTTCTGGCAGGATAGCGCCAGGAAAGAAAGTGAAAGCAAATATGGAATCAGTCTCTTCATTTAATGATGAATGTTAATTTGGTAAAGAAGGTGGTTCCCATCCCGACGGGTGCTTCTCCGCCGCTGCCGCCGCTGTGCGCTCCTCCGCTGGCTGCTGAACGCAGGTTAGTCACATTCAAAAGATTCTTTGCACCAAGCGTCAGCACGATACGGTCCGCCAGGAAATTCTGACGAAAGGAAGCATCCATCATCTGGAAGGATTCATTATCGAAGCGGGCGAGGGAGGCATCACCTGTCATGAGGAAGACCGGCCGCTCACCATAATATTTCCAGAAGAGGGAAAACGTGGTTTTGCTTTTCTTCAGTGTATAATCTACGGCGGCATTCACCTCGGGATACCAGGCCATTTCAGGTTGCTCCAGGTCTCCCTCGAAGGTGCCCCAGGTACCGGTGTAGGCGATGCCGGCCTGCACATTGAACTGCCTGTGCGCGAGTCTTGATTTCAGCTCGAGGCCACGGCTGTTAAAGCGGTCGAGGTTGATGTAGGTATACAAGGTGCTGTTGGCATCGAACTGTACCAGTGATATTTTTTCACGGATGGAATTGTAAAACACACCAGGTTCAATGGTCAGCACCAGATCCTCCCAGGCCTGCCGGTATTCCACTCCGCCCGTTACCTGGGTAGATTTCTCGGCCAGCAGATCGGGATTGCCCTGCACATTGTGAATGCCGTTGTCCACAAAATTCAGGTGCTGCTCCTTGAGTGAAGGGGCTCTGTACCCTTTGCTGTAAGAAGCCCGGAAAGACCATTTGTTTGCAAGACGGTACAACACATTGAGCGAAGGCACCAGCGGTGCATTGAACTGCGAATTGTAAATGGCACGAACGGAAGGACGAACCGTAAGTTGCTCCAAAGGCTTGAAGTCGATGCTTACATAGGCGGCTACATCGTTCATGTGGTGCTCCGCATTGTCAATCCTGCGCCCCTGACCGCTTTCATAATTGACATCGAAACCACTCAGCAGGCTCCACTTGGTACCGGGGCGGGCATATACATGCGTGGTGCGCACAAACAAGGCACGAAAAACCGTGGTATCGTCGTCCAGCACTTCCGGTGTAAGCTGTTCGGTGAGGTCGACCATGTTTTTACGGTAGGTATTCCGGATGTACTCGTACCAGGAATACGCGCCGGTAAACTGAAGCTGAGAGGCGTTGTTAAACTTTTTCTCCGCAATCAGCTGGTTATTGAAACGGGTGGTATGGTAATACTGATCGTTGGCATAGGCAAAATACGGCGTGAGTACCGTTTCCGATTTATTGAT
>JAEUTF010000282.1 GCA_016788185.1 Bacteroidia bacterium
CATGCAATTGAAGAAGAAGTTCAACCAGTATTCACAAACACCGATCAGTTCGGGATTGAGCGGAAAAGAAATCGCCGAGAAAATGCTGCTCGACAACAACATCCATGATGTAAAGGTGATTTCCGTGGAAGGACGATTGACGGACCACTATAACCCGCTGGATAAGACGGTGAATCTCAGTCATGACGTGTATTACGGCCGCAATGCCGCCGCCGCCGCCGTATCTGCACACGAATGCGGTCACGCCGTTCAGCACGCCCGCGCCTACAGCATGCTTCAGCTTCGTTCCGCCCTGGTTCCGGTCGTCAGTTTTGCTTCTCAATGGGTGCATTGGGTTTTGCTGGCCGGTATCGTGATGGTCAACACCTTCCCCAGTCTCCTGTTGATCGGCATCACCCTCTTTGCAGCTACTACCGCCTTCAGTTTCATCACCCTGCCGGTAGAGTTTGATGCCAGCAAGCGCGCCCTGGTATGGCTCGAAAGCGCACGCATCACCAGCAGTCAGGAGCATGCCCAGTCAAAAGATGCCTTGTGGTGGGCGGCCATGACCTATGTGGTGGCTGCACTCTCTGCGCTGGCAACACTCATGTATTACATCATGATTTACATGGGCAGAAGGGATTAACAGATCAAAAAATCAAAGTAAGAAACCGGCAAACATTTTTTGCCGGTTTTTTTATGCCGCCCGGTACCAGGACGCGAATGCCTCCTTATTGATTATTTTCGCCGCATGAGTTTACCACAAGAAATCATCGACCGCATCCATCTGCTCGACCAAAAATACAATGCCATGGGGCAGGACTTGTTGTCCTACCTCGACGGCCTTTTACATGCCGATGTGTGCACCTATTGGGATTATATTCATCTCGAAACGCTCCTGAGTTTACAGCAACCCAGAACAAAATTTCCCGATGAAACCGTCTTCATTATGTACCATCAGATCACGGAGCTCTATTTTAAACTGGCATTGCATGAACTCCAACAGATGGTTGAACGGGGTCCGGATGCGGCTTTTATGACGGCGCGCCTGCAGCGGGTGAACCGCTATTTTGCCGTGCTTACCGGCTCCTTTGACATCATGGTGGAAGGCATGGAACGGGAGCAGTTTCAAAAATTCAGAATGAGCTTGTTGCCGGCCAGCGGATTTCAGAGTGTACAATACCGTACCATTGAAATTTATGCCACCGAATTCCTTCGACTGGTGGATAAAGATGTCAGGTCACGCTTTGAAGGCCGTGATGCTTCCGTGAAAGAATTGTTCGAACACATTTACTGGAAAGCGGGAGCAACGGAACTCGCCAGTGGCAAAAAGACGCTGACGCTCGAACAATTTGAAGAAAAATATTCGAAGGAGTTGATGGAGACGGCGGAGCACCTGCGCGACAAAAACATATGGGTTATGTTCAAGTCCCTGCCGGAAGCTGAACAGGCTCACGATGATTTGCGCCAGGCCTTGCGCCAACTCGATGTCAATGTCAACATCAACTGGCCCCTGGTACATTATAAATCAGCGGTACGTTATTTACAGGCTGATCCTTCCGACATTGCCGCCACCGGCGGAACAAACTGGCAGAAATACTTGCCTCCACGTTTTCAAAAACGCATTTTTTATCCGGAACTCTGGTCGAAGGAAGAAATCGCCGACTGGGGAAAATCCTGGGTAAGCGAAGTCTTTTCCGGAAAATGAACCACCGCCCTGTGCTGTGGCTCTATTGCTTTTCCTGATTTCAGCATTTGTACTTGCTTGAACGGCCAAAAAGGGGCTCTTCGGGTGTTCTGAGCAAGGATCATATAAATTTTATGATTTGAATATCAATATTTTACATTTTTAATAAGATCGATAAATAGGTTTATATTATAAACTACTTTACATTTGCAGCATACTTAAAAACAACATGAAAAATCTGCTTCAAACCCTGCTTTATGCCTCGGTCCTGCTCTTTTGCAGCACCCGGCTGTATGCTCAACCCGGTCAAATGACCCAATCGGAAAAAACGCGTCGCTTCCTGCTTCGCTATGTCACCTACATGGATACCACCAAGGTGGAAGAATCCAGGGACAATGTTTTGCGGGGCATTGAAATGGTCGCCAACAATGCCAAAGGCGACTGGCTCTCGCAATACCATGCGGCCTTCTGGAATGCCGTATTGGGTGTGGACAAAGCGGATACGGCGCTTGCCAACAAAATGCTGAACAAGGCCGGCGATTACCTGGTCGTGGCGGAAACGGTACAGAAAAACGAATCGGAAATTGTGTTGCTGAAAGCGATGGTGAAAGGGATGCGCATCAAAGTCAATCCGGCGCTGGGCGAAAAACTCGGACCGGAGGTCATGAAAGAATACGAAGCGGCACGCAAACTGAATCCGGAAAACCCACGGGTATGGCTGGTTTTGGGTGAGTCCTTCAGTTACATGCCCGAAGAGGCGGGCGGTGGTAAAAAGAAGGCCATCGAGTATCTTGAAACCTCGCTGAAAAAATTCGGAAACGATACACACGAAGATCCGGCATGGCCCAAGTGGGGCAAAGACCGTGCGGAGAAACTTCTCGCCGAACTGAAAAAATAAAATCAAACGGAGGGCAGAAACCCTTCTGGTCTCACAGCAAACTACTCCACTGACACTTTCAGGATTAGTTCAGTAAAATAAAAAAAATGGAAAAAGAAAATCAACCCATGAGCGGTGAGCAGAGTCTTGCCATCATTACTGCGATGATTGAATCGACGCGAAAGGATTTGCGCGATAACGGTTCCTGGTACCTGTTATGGGGCTGGCTTGTTTTCATCGCCTCCTGCCTCCACTACATCCTCCTGAAAGCCGGCCATACGGCGCCCTACATCGCCTGGTTTCTGATGCCGCTGGGCGGGGTCATCAGCATCATCAAGGGAAGAAAAGAGGACAAACAACAAAAGGTAAAAACCCAGGTGGATCAGTTCATGAAACATGTACTGATCGCCTTCCTGGTCAGTCTCTTCATGGTACTCGGCTTTATGTCGAAACTGGGACTGTCTACGTATCCGATGCTGATGATGGTGTACGGCGTGTGGCTCTACATCAGCGGCAGCATGATCGGTTTCCGGCCCCTGCAAACGGGAGGAATGATCAACTGGGCCCTGGCCATCCTGGCATTCTTTGCATCGTTCGAGATGCAGTTGTTGATTCTTGCCGCCGCCGTCCTGCTGGGCTATATCATTCCGGGTTACCTGCTGCGCAGCCGTTACAACAAATCCACCCAAAACAGTACCGCCTCCTTTGCATGAGCAGTAAAAACATGTTTCGTGAACTGGATCCCTTGCTTCATCAGCAGCTACGCCTTTCCGTTGTGTCGCTGCTGATGAATGTAAAGGAAGCGGAATTCACTTATATCCGTGAAAAAACCGGAGCCAGCGCCGGAAACCTCAGTGTGCAGATCAACAAACTGATGGAAGCCGGATACATCCACGTGCAAAAAACTTTCCGCGACAATTATCCGCTCACCACCTGCTCCATCAGCGAAAAAGGCCGCGCTGCTTTTGAAGAGTACGTAAAGGCGCTTCAGGATTATCTGAAACCGCAGACATAAACAGGCGGGCATCCGCCGCTTGATTCCTTATCCCTTCCGGCGGTAAAAAAAGGGGTCTGCCATTTATCCCTATTTCTTTTCCAGCTGATATTTGTCCACGTACCTTCGGTACAACTCCTTCTGGTAATTATCCAGGTCGATCATCCTGCCCTGCACAAAGGCCATCTCCACGCTGCAGCCTGTCATATCGAGTGCATCGCCCGATGAGATGAACAGGGTGGCATCTTTTCCGTCCTCCAGCGATCCGCAGGTCTTTTCCACGCCCATGATCCGGGCCGGTATCAGGGTGATGCTTTCCAAGGCCTCTTCTTTGCTCAGCCCATAGGCGGCCGCCGTTCCGGCCTGAAAACCAAGGTTGCGCTGCTGCCAGAATCCATCGTCTGCAATGGCGCACTGCACACCGGCCTTTCTGAGCAGAAAGGGTAATTTGTAAGGAAGATCCACATCCTCGTCTTCGCGGTACGGCAGGGCGTGTGTACGGGTAATGATCACCGGGATGTTCTTCTCCTTCAGCAAGCTGGAAACCCTCCAGCTGTCGGAACCACCGGCAATGGCTATACGTATATTATAACGGCCTGCGAAATTCACGGCTTCCACAATTTCCCTGGCATAGTTGCAGCGGATGTACAGGATCTGACTGCCGTCGAAGAGTCCTTTCATGGCTTCGAGGTGCCTGTTCTTTATTGCCGGATTGCCCCGGGCATAGGCCCGGGCCTCATCGAACTGCCTGATGAGGTTCTGCATGGCCTTGTCGTTTCTTTCCTTTTGTTCTTCTTCCGGATCCGCCCAGGAGGCCTTTACGATGCGCATCGAAGGCCAGTTCAGCCACAGTCCTTCGTCGGCTTTCACGGCGGCGTCTTCCCAGTTCCAGGCGTCGAGCTGCATCAGCGAAGAGGTACCCGAAAGCAATCCGCCCTGAGGAGCCACCTGAGCCAGCAGAATACCATTGTCGCGGACAGTAGGTATCACGCGCGAATCGGCATTGTACGCGATGAGCGCCCTCGCACTGGGATTGATGCTGCCGCTTTCACGGAAATCGTTGGTGGCGCGGACCAGTTCGAGGTCGCTCAGGCCGAGGTTGGTGTTCATGGCGATGAAGCCGGGATAGGCCTGCCGGCCGTTCACATAGATGATCGTATCAAAGGCCCGCGGATCCGGTTTATAGCCTTTGGCGTCCATCACAAAGCTGAGCTTGTCATGATCGATCCCGATGGCGCTCATCTCGATCACCTGTCCGTTGCCGATATGGGCCGTTGCACCCATCAGCAGAATTTTTTTGCCTGCACCTCCCGCGGGTACCGGACGCTGCGCAACAGCACTCAGACTGAGGCCGCACAGCAGGATGCAAATCCATTTCATCTTCATAGCTCCTTAATGGGGTAAATGTTCCAGGTCATTGCAATGATAGTGTTCCTTCAGCGTAGCGGAAGCCTTCTGCACCGGAGCGCCGGAATTTTTCTCTTCCTGCATTTTCCGGATCAGCCGCTGGCGTTCCCGTTCATTCTCCTGCCGCATCTGTTCGTCGCGTTTTGAATCATAATACCGGATGCCGTCCACAAAGGTCATGAGCGGCCTGGAATACACGGACAGGGGCGGGCCGTTCCAGAGGACGAGATCGGCATCCTTGCCGGGCTTAATGCTCCCCGTAGACTGATCGACATGCAGGAGTTTGGCGGGATTGAGGGTCACAAATTTCAGGGCCTCTTCTTCACTTACGTTTCCGTATTTCACCGCCTTGGCCGCTTCCTGATTCAGTCTTCTGGCCATTTCGGCATCATCGCTGTTGAAGGCTGTAACGATGCCGCATTGGTGCATGATGGCGCCGTTGTAGGGAATGGCCTCTATCACCTCGTATTTATAGGCCCACCAGTCGGAGAAGGAAGATCCGCCCGCACCGTGCTTCTTCATTTTATCGGCCACTTTATAACCTTCCAGGATATGGGTAAAGGTGTTTACACGAAATCCGAAACTGTCGGCCACGTGCATCAGCATGTTGATCTCCCCCTGCTGATAGCTGTGACAGGTGATAAAGCGCTTCTTATTGAGGATCTCGGCCAGGGCTTCCAGCTCAAGGTCACGGCGGGGTGCCACGGCCGGAGCGCCTTTCGTCCGGGTACCGTTGAATTTTTTCCAGGCAAGGTCGTAAGCCCGGGCGCGCGAAAACGCATCGATGTAAATCTGCTCCACACCCATCCTGGTTTGCGGGTAACGGCTTACGTTATTATCGCCCCAGTTCGACTGCTTCACATTCTCCCCGAGGGCAAATTTTATGAAAGGATCGGCGCCTTTGAATTTCAGCTCTTCCGCGGCATGTCCCCAGCGCAGTTTGATCAGCGCGGTTTGTCCGCCTACGGCATTGGCACTGCCGTGAAGGAGGTGAGAAGAGGTAACTCCGCCGGCCAGCTGTCGGTAGATGTCAATGTCATCGGGATCGATCACATCCCCGATGCGTACCTCAGAGGTGATGCTCTGGGTTCCTTCGTTCACACCTTCGTTGATGGCAATGTGAGAATGTTCGTCGATGATACCGGGTGTCAGGTGCAGGCCGCTGCCGTTCACCACCTCCACTCCCGCCATGTTCACTTTCTCCGCATCCGAAGCCTTGCCCACCGCCACGATCTTTCCATCGCGGATCAACACATCGGTATGGTGCAAAATACCCTGTTCTTCGCAGGTCCATGCCGTTACATTCTGAAACAGCACCGCGCCGGCTTTTGGAAATCCCTCCTTCCCTTTCCAGCCATAAGCCATGTTGGGATACCAGGTGGGTGGCAGGACAAAAGCGCTGTCGGTCTTCGCGCTGTCTTTTCTCTGGTCGGCATTTCCGCTGCGCAGGGCAGACCAGCTGAGCCAGTTGCCTTCGGGCGATTGTGCCTGACCTGATAAGGTATCGCCGTGTTCGCTGAAACTGCCGTTCAGGCGGTAAGCCCCTTTTCCTTTATTCGGCTCAAAGCGGAACGTCCACTGTGAATTCATCTGTGATGCTTCCACCTTCACCTTCACCGAGTCGCGCCGGAGGCTCCATTCCGGAGCATGCTGTTCACCGGAAGCCACCAGGTTCCAGCGGCTGAGGGTATCCAGCTTCAAGGCATACGAAGCTCTGATGTCCAGGCTGTCGGTCCATCTGATCACATAACGTTTACCGGCTACCCAGTGCTCGAGGATCACAGGGTCCTTTTCAAAATAATCTTTGGTACAGATAAAAAAACTGGCCAGCATGCCTGCCTTGAGTGTGCCGGTCTGCGCCGCCATCCCAAACAATTCTGCCGGCACGGTGGTCAGCGCCGCCAGGGCTTTTTCCTTGCTTAAGCCGCAACGAACCGCCTTCAGCAGCGCGGCATGAAAGTCCTTTTTATCTTTCAGTCCGCTGCAGGTGAAGGCGAAGGGCACCCCTGCTTTTGCCAGGATACCCGGATTGGCCGGTGCCATTTCCCAGTGGCGCATCTCACCGAGGTTGATATTCAATGCGTCGAAGGGATTGCTGACGTCGAAGGCTTTCGGGAAATTCAAAGGAAGAATAAATGCGGCACCTGTTTTCTGTATTTCCTCCACACGTTTGTATTCATCCCCTCCGCCCTTGATGATGTATTTCTGACCGAATTCCTTTGCAATCCGGTCGGCCCTGAGCGCCGAACGGTAATCACTCACTTCAAATACCTGCGGGAGTGTTATATTGTTATTCCAGGCTTCCAGTGAAAAGTCATGGGTCTTCTCAGGGGCCTGCGCATACCAGCGCGCATCCAGATACGCCTGTCGCAGCAGCGCAATGCTTCCCATGAGTGAAGAAGGATAATCCTGTGTGGAGCTGCCTTTGTTAAACGAAAATCCGTTGGCGGCACGGTCACGTAAAATCTGTTCATGATCCCTTCCTTCACCCAGCCATACCAACACCGCGCTCCCTCTCGCGATACCATCCTTCTGCAAAGACAATGCTGCACCAAATCCCAGTTTGCGCCATTCCGCTGCTTTTTTGGCATCGGCATCAAACACTGCATGGGCTTCGAATTCAGGATGAACGGCCTGGTTCCAGTAATAGGCGCCGCTGGTAGTACTCTCCACCTGTGGTCCGCGTTCACGGCGGTTGCCACGCGCTTCTGCTTTGACTTCCGGCATTCCATAGTCCGTAAAAGCATCGATGAAGGAAGGATAAACGTAGCTGCCTTTCAGATCGTACACAATGGCACCGGGCGGAATGTCCACCTGGGTACCGGCTCCGATGATCCGGTCTTTACGGATTAACAGGGTGGCCCCCCGCAGGATGGTTTGCGGATCACTGACCAGGGTGGCATTGCGAAAGGCGTACACCACTTCTCTTTCGTCCGCTAAACCGGTCACCGGTCTGGTGTCCTGTGCCTGGAGGGCGCTGAGGCCGCCAAGCAAGGTGAATAACCATGTTAGTATTTTTCTCATTTCCATTTCAGGCTGGATGACGAAGGTAATAGTTTTATGACCGTGACCGGAAAGAATGCCGCCTCTGCTTCACCAATATGATGAGCGGCATTTCCACCTGCTATGTCGGAAGGAAGACCAACGCAAGAGCCTACTTTTCAATTGTTTCGACTTCCCAAGGAGAAGCCGGTCCTCGACTTCGTACTTCAAAAACTGGGTGAAGGGGCCAGCCCGGAACGTTATGAATTGCTGGAGTCCTTGCTCAGCATGTACCGGACCTCGGCCGGTTTCGATCCATATGCCATGTCGAAAGGCAGGTTCAAGCGGCTCAAAGCAGCGGCGTTCCGTCAAACCCTGAATGAGATCGACCGTGAAATCGGTTTGCTGATTGAAAGCCCGGGCTACCTGCAATACCTCCAACGCGAATCCGATTTCGCGCCGCTCTTCAAAGAATACCTTGAACTGGTGCAGGGCATCGGGCAGCATCCTTTCTTATCGCTTACCGGCGAACTGGAATCCTTCGAGCAAAAATGTACCGGCAAGGAAGCCGAAGACCTGCTGCTGCTGTTCTACCGGCAGCAGCCCCTTTTTCTGGAAGCCGTGCACCGCAAGGATGGGCCGGAATCCTTTCTTGAAAAATACGACCGCATCCTCGACCGGCAACAAAACCTGCAGCGACAATTTCGCCTGGGCTTCGAGCTATTGGCCCTCGAACAGGCTGCCGACCGCGGGCTTCACGACCGCCTGCGCAGCGAAGAAATCCTGAACGAACTGGGCACCCTTCTCACCCGTGAAAAATCAACGGCTCATCAATACCCGCTTTTACTAAACATCATCCGTGCTTCCCTACTCACCTCATCGCCTGCCCGAAATCTGTCCCCCTACCTGGGTTTCATCGAAGATTCCGCCCGGCAACTGTTCTTTTATGCACCCGATGCGCGTCGCATGGTGCTGACCATTTTGGCACAATACCAGATCGGCGCCGGGAGAGAAAAAAGATTGTTGTGGCTGGAGGAGGCGGAAAAAGAAGCCCGGCAACTGGAGTTGCACGATGAAAGGCCGCGCTTCCGCTTCATCCGATGCATGATTGAAGCAGATGCCGGCGACATTGAGGGGGCCCTGAAGTGCCTGAACGAAGCCGAACACCTGGTTTTCAAAGCCAGCAACCGCAGTCTTGCCGCCCGCAACAACTGGGTGCGCCTCTGTGAGTACCGCAGCCTTCTCTTCACCTGGAAAGCACTGCAGGGCGACCCTTCCTATCTTGACCAGATGCCCCTGCTCCAGCAAATGGCCGAAGACATGGGAAGACACCGGAATGAAATCGCGGTCATGATTCTGGAATGGAAAGGCCTGCAATCCTTCCTGCAACAGGATTCCGACAGTGCGTTGCATTATTTTGAAAAAGCCCGAGGCTACCGGAAAAACAGCGAGGCCCGGCCCTGGCTGCTGATCGACCAGTTCTTTTGCGGCCTCCTGGGGAAAGGAAAGAAGAAAAACAGCATGGCGGAAGCCGCTCTGCACCTGGAACAGATCTGCGAACCCTTTTACAGTTCGGTTGGCGGCGGGATACTGAAACTGGCCGCAGTACAAACCGAAAAGGTGACGAAATAAAGAGAACCGGATGCCCTGCAGCATATGCGCTGTCCGCCCGGCTCTGCTTCAGACATTCACTTTATGATGATGGAGTATTGTTTTAATTCATTTACCTTAGCCACATACATACCGGTTCATACATTCTATTCCTTATGCTGAAAGCCCTTCAACAGGCCATCATGCTGCTGAGCACCCTGTGCATACTTTGCTTTCTCTCCTGTACACCTAAGCCCACGGCGGAAGGTGAAAAAGAGGTGCCGCTGGTGGCTTTCATTGACTATGTGGAAGACGCCACCCTGGCCGAGGCGAAGCAGGGCTTCTTTGATGCCCTCCGGGAAAGGGGGTTCAGTGAGGACAGCAACACCATCGCGGTGCTTTACCGGAACGCGCAGGGCGATCAACCGACGCTGTTACAGGCTGTTGATTACGTGATCTCCCAAAAACCCGCCCTGATCGCCACCAACACGACGCTGAGTACCATCAATACGGTACAGCGCAACCGTGATATACCGGTGTTCATGATCGTGGCGCCCCGCCCCGACATCGCCGGGCTGACCGACAAAGCGGGCAAGCATCCCCCGAACCTCTTCGGCGTTTATGAAACGCTGGATTATATCGACACGTCCGTGACGCTGATCCGAAAACTCTTTCCGCATGCAAAAAAAGCGGGAACGATCTACAGCCAGTCCGAATCCCAAAGTGTCGACGCCCTCCGGCGGCTGAAGGCCGGCTGCAAGGCGCTGAGAATTGAACTGGAAGCCCTTCCCGTCAGCAACTCTTCCGAAACCCAGCTCGTCACCCAGTCCCTGCTGGCCAAAAACATTGACGTCTTTTTCGCCCTGCCCGACAATGTTATCTTCTCATCGTTTGAAACGGTGGTAAAATCCTGTGATGAAAAAAATATTCCGGTACTGACCAGCGAGGCCGGCCTGGTAAAACGCGGTGCTCTGGCCAGCTTCGGGGCCGACATGTACCAGTGGGGCTATCAATCGGGGAAGCAGGCGGCTGAATTCCTGAAACAGGGGAACAGCCAAGGGCTCTCTGCCGAAATTGTTCAGGTGAGAAAAAGAGTCATGAAGAAAAGCGCCGCCGAAAAATACGGCTGGCCGGCCGACAGCAGCTTCAGCATGGTGCCCTGAATCGAGTAAATACGACACAGCTGAAGCGAAAAAATTTCAGATGGCCCATGGATAATCCGACAGAAGGCAAACAGGGATCATGAATGCAGCATTTCTACTGACGGCATTGATGCAGGGACTGGCCTTCGCAGGTCTGGGCTGCGGCATTTACCTTTCGTTGCGGATTTTTAAAATACCCGACATCACCACCGACGGTAGTTATACGCTGGGAGGCGTCGTGACGGCGATAGGGCTGACAGCCGGTGTACATCCACTGCTGTCCATGTGCCTGGCCGTCCTCTGCGGCATGCTGGCCGGCGCCTGTTCCGGCATCATACACACCAAATTAAAAGTAAACGCCCTGCTGGCCGGTATCCTGGTGATGACGGCGCTCTATTCCGTTCATCTCATTTTGCTCGGACGGCCCAACCTGCCGCTCATCGACACCCCCGGTTTTCTTCATGACCTCCCCTTCGGTTCGGCGCTTTCCAAAACACTCTTGTCACTGCTGGCCAGTCTGCTCCTGCTGCTCGGCATCCTCCACTACCTGCTCCGCAGCGATTTTGGAATAGCCATGCGCGCCACGGGCAACAACGAGGCCATGGCCCGCGCCATGGGCATCAACACCGACACCATGAAAGTCACCGGCCTGGCCCTGGCCAACGGATGCATTGCCCTGAGCGGATCACTCATTACCCGGTACCAGGGTTTTGCCGATGTCAACATGGGCATCGGCATTGTTATTTCGGGGCTGGGGGCCGTTATGATCGGAGAAACGCTGTTCAGGAAAGGGGGCGGACGAAGTATCCTCCGGCAACTCCTGGCCCTGGCCACCGGCTGTATCCTGTTCCGCATGGCCATCGCCCTGGCCCTTTCGGCCGGTGTTGATCCGAATTACCTGCGGCTGATCACTTCACTCATTGTGCTGACGATTGTGGCGATCGGGCAATACCGTCAACCTGCTGCCCCATGATCCGGCTCGAACACATCAGCAAAACGTTCCATCCCGGTGAAGCGCCTGAAATTAAGGCGCTGGATGATCTGAACCTGAACATAGCGGCCGGGGAATACCTGGTGGTAGTGGGGGCCAACGGATCCGGAAAATCCACCCTGCTCAACCTCCTCGCCGGCACTTACCCGCCCGATCGGGGAGAACTCTACATCGGTACTGAAGCCATCGGACACAAAGCCGAACACGAACGAAGCCGGTACATGGCCCGACTGTTTCAGAATCCACTGACGGGCACCGCCCCGGAGCTCAGTATCCTCGAGAATTTCCGGCTGGCCGCGCTGCGTACTTCCAGCAAAAAACTGCGGATCGGTATCGATGCGCAGTTTCGGCAAAGCGTAGCCTCCAGCATTGCCCGCCTGGGCATGGGACTGGAAAACAAACTCGCTCAGCCGATGGGACAACTCAGCGGCGGACAAAGGCAGGCGCTGACGCTGCTGATGAGTGTGCAAGCCGACTGCCAGCTGCTGTTGATGGACGAACCCACCTCCGCACTGGATCCGCGCAATGCCGAGCTGGTGATGGAACTGGCCGACACCCTCATCAGGGAAAAAGCCCTCACCGCCATCCTGGTCACACATCGTTTAAAGGACTGCGTTCAATACGGAAGCCGTCTGATACTGCTCCAGGAAGGAAGAATTGCGAAAGATCTTTCAGCCGCTGAGAAGCAACAGGTCACACTGCCGGAAATCTATAACTGGTTTAGCGGGGCTTGATGATATCAATACATCACCTGCGATCAATACAACCCTTTACTGAATTGAGGTGCCTGTTTGTGCGCACACTTTCGTTTCGGCAGGAACTCCATTCAACCCATCTGATTAAAGGAGGGTGAATTTCCTAAGCCTGCTGGTTCAATTGGAATTCTCCATCGGCTGCCTTCTGAAACATACGCGATCAGACGGTAGCGATCACCTTCAACTCGATGGCAATCGGAGTAGGCAGGCAGTTTATCTCCACCGTGGTTCTGCAGGGAAGGTTGTCTTTAAAATACTCGGCATAGATCCGGTTATAGGTCTGAAAATCATCTTTCATGTTTGTCAGAAAAACGGTCACATCAATGATCTTCTCCCAGCTGCTGCCTGCATCTTCCAGGATGTAGCGGATGTTACGGAATACTGAATGACATTGTAATTCTATATCGTAGGAACGAATTTTCCCCTGCTCATCGAGTTCCACCCCTGGAATTTTTTTTGTTCCTCTTTCACGTGGTCCCACCCCGGATAAAAACAATAAATCACCTACGCGGCGGGCATGGGGATACAGGCCTACAGGCTCGGGAGCCTTGGATGAATTGATTCTGGAGTCGGACATGGTATACGGGAAGAAGCAGGTTGCAGATCAGGATATAGGATTGGGTACGAAATTACAAATTGATTCGGATAGATGAATGAAAGAGATCCATCCATGAAGAAAGCCCTGGAGGGTTGAATGATCCCACCGGCTCAATCGGTATAGATCCGAAAAAGCACCTCCAGCTCCCAGTTGGAGCGAAGGGTCAGGGCCTCGGGATAGATCCATACCGGCTCCGGCTGGCGTCTTTTTCCGAAGTGTCCGTAGGTCCAACCGCCGTTCCGGTCAATGTCTTCGATGATGCGCAACTTCAGCGGGCCGGGATTGAGGTAGGAAAAAGCGAGGGCCGTATCTCCTTCGGTGTTCACCTGCCGCAGCAGTTCAAATTTTTCATTGAGAATCTGGAGCAGATACGAGCGACCTTCCTTTAATCCCTGCGTTTTAACGCTAAGCATAGCCGTACTTTCGGGACCCGGAACAAGAAACTCCAGTTTCACTGTATCGTTGCTGTAGCCATACATGTCCCGGATGCAGTCGGGATAAAGGTTTACCTTGTAGCGTTTTCCGCTCTGCCAGGGAAAATCCAGCTTAAAATACGCCTGCAGACTATCGGTGATGATTACGGGAACGCGCACCGCCTTTGAACTGTCTTCGATCACCTCTGCCGAATCGGCCGCCGCCAGCGGATGATTGGCATTGAGGATCAAGGGAGATTCCGGACCCATCCCGGCCGGTGAAATACGCTGAAAAATACGTAGCCGGGTCGGCGCATCTTTGATTCCTTTGGGGGGCACAAGCGACATGCTGACCGTGTCGATGGTGCGGCCGCCCTCCTTCACCAGCAGCATCAGGGAATCGCGTACCGTGTCCGGCTGAAACAGGTAAAGCGTATCCTGAAATGCCGTTCCATAAAACCTCCCGTCCCAGGGCTGCCCGGCGGGTGATACAAGTTGCAGTGAATCGATGGTTTTATTGAAGGAAAGCATAACGCTGTGCCTGTCCATGCGGTTGGCTCTGACCAGGCGGGTCATGTACGGTTCCATGAGCGCCAGCTGCAACTCCGGCATATAGCTTCCGGGCAGCACGATGTTGAAATCATGAAAGGCCAGGGGTTCATCGGCCGGATTGTCGCACAGATAATTGCTGTTCCTGTCATCGAGTGCAAAAAGACGGTAGGAACCGGCCGCCATGTTTCTCAACCTGAATTCTCCCTGCTCGTTGGTACGGGTGAAATAATCCGGTTTACGTTTGCACACCACCGAATCCCCTTCCGCTTCATTGAATCGGTACATCAATACCGTTATATTCTTCAGTCCGTTGTGTACCGCCGCATCCACCACCTTCCCGGTCAGTTCAAGGGAATCCAGGTATTCGCCGGTCGAAAAAACATACTGAAAATCTTTCAGCGGGTTGAACTCATGGATGTCCACGATGGCATGGCCAAAACTAAGGGTATAGGTGGTATTCGGAAGCAAGGTATCGGGCAGCGTTATGAGGATTTCCTTTTTGTTCGCTTTTACATCCGGCATTTTCCCGGTCAGCGGTGAGATCAGGAATTGCCCCTGCAGGTCGTTCAGCTGGACATACTCGTCAAAACGAAGCCGTATTTCCCTGCCGCTGAAACGGGTGCTTCTGTCTGCCGGAATGCTCTCCAGGAGTTTAGGGGCTTCGAGGTCCTTTTCGCCTCCGGTGGGTGTCACACGGTTGGCGCATGCCGCGAGCAGCAGCAGGATGGTAAAAAAGATGCCCCGGTTCAGCATGCCTTCGGTTTTTCCATCAGTTCACCCAGCAGTACGGCCACCTGTTGCAGCGCCGATGCATCACGTTCGTCGAAATCGTTGAGCTGATCGCTGTCGACATCCAGCACCATCACCACCCGCTCACCGACAATGACCGGCACCACCAATTCTGATTTTGACAAGGCGCTACAGGCAATATGCCCCGGAAACGCTTCCACATCCGGTACCAGCACGCTCCGCCCTTCTTTCCACGCCAGGCCGCATACGCCTTTGCCATAGGCGATCCGGGTACAGGCCAAGGGACCCTGGAAAGGCCCCAGCACCAGTTCCTCTCCTTTTACAAAATAGACGCCCACCCAAAAAAAGGCCATCGATTCCCTGAGCGCGGCCATTACATTGGCGATGTTGGCGATGAGATCACTCTCCCCTTCCACCAGGCTCCGGAGCTGAGGCAGAAGCAGCGCATAGCGCTCCGCTTTCCCCGCGCCCGAGGGGGCTGTTATCAGTGATTCGGCCATACGCCGCAAAGATAGTCGCTGCTCAGCCGCGGGCAAAAGCAATTGTCACAATACTGACCTGCACACCCTGAATTTTAAGCAGGGCCTCCGCCGCTGAAACCAGTGTGGATCCGGTCGTAATCACATCGTCAACGAGCAGGATGTGTTTTCCGGCCAGCGACTGCTCCTCCACCGCTTCGAAAACATTCAGCACATTGGACGCTCTGTCAAACCGGTGTTTCCTTGTCTGCGTGGCCGTATTGCGCTTTCGTTGCAAGGCCCCGGTCCACTGCGGAATACGCATCACTTCCGCCAGCCCTTCACCGAAGCTGGCAGCCTGGTTATAGCCCCTCAAACGCTCTTTGCCGGGATGCAGAGGAACCGGGACGATGAGGCTGGCTCCGGAAAATAAAGGAGCCCTGATCAACCGGGAGGCACATAGCTGTCCCAGTTTTACGCCAATATCCGGCCGGCCATCGTATTTCAGCTGATGAATCAGTTTTTGCATCCGGCCGCCTTTGTTGAAATGGCAATAAGCCATGGCGGCATGCACCGGAACCTTGCCCCAAAACTGCTTCATCACGGGATTATCAGGATGATGTTCGAAACCGGTAACCGGCATGCTCAGCAGGCATGCCATGCAAATCCCTTTCTCCCCCCGTACCAGATGATCCTCGCAGGCAGCGCAGAGGTTGGGGAAGAAGAAGTTGAGGAGATCTTCAAACAGGATTCTTATCACGAAGTCAAAGTGCTGCGGGTTTATCCCAATGGAAGCGGAGCTACAGAACACCGGAGGCACCGTACAGGACAGATGCACCCGCCGATCTTTCTTTCAGCGGTTCCTGCTGGTGGCACAGTGTCTGGTATGAAATGCACCCGGTTTTTTTCGCAAAGATGTGGTTTGCGCCGGCGGCAATCGTCGTGTAAACGGATACAAACGAATTTAATCGTTTGCAGACCATCCCTGTGCATGAAAACAGTCTGCCTTTTGGAATGTGCTTTCATCGCCTCCGGAAGCGGCGACGAAAATCCGGCCGGAACAGCAAAGGAAACCAAGGACACGATCTTATTCTATGTCTTCTTCCGGCTCAGCATTCTCAAAAGCGGATCCTGGCGCCGGCTGATTATGCGGATACCGGATAAAATGCACCTGCTTTACGAGGCCCATGAGCGCCGCCCGGAGTTCTTCTATGTTTTCCTTTTTTGCCGCCGAGATAAAGATCACAGGGTTGCTGCCACGGGCCATCCAGGAGCGTTTCAGCTCTTCGAGGCTGGTGTGTTCGGGCAGGTCTTCCGTAAGATCGTCTTCTTCTTTCTGCACATGCTCATAGGCATCTATCTTGTTAAAAACCAAAAGTACCGGTTTGTCGAGCGCGCCGATATCCTGCAGGGTTTCGTTTACCACGTGTATGTGTTCTTCAAAATTTTTATGGGAGATGTCGACCACATGCACCAGGATATCCGCTTCCCTCACTTCATCGAGGGTGGATTTAAAGGACTCCACCAGGTCGTGTGGTAATTTACGGATGAAGCCTACGGTATCGGAGAGGAGGAATGGAATGCCGCCGATCACCACTTTCCGTACCGTGGTATCGAGGGTGGCAAAAAGTTTGTTCTCGGCAAACACATCGCTCTTGCTGAGAAGATTCATGAGGGTGCTTTTCCCCACGTTGGTGTAACCTACCAGGGCTACGCGAACCATTTCGGCACGCCGTTTCCGCTGGGTAAAGGTCTGCTTCTCAATTTCGGTCAGGCGTTCACGAAGGCGGGCCAGTTTGTCACGGATCACCCTTCGGTCGGTTTCAATTTCGGTTTCACCGGGGCCTCGCAGCCCGATGCCGCCGCGCTGCTTTTCCAGGTGGGTCCACATGCGGGTCAGGCGGGGCAGCAGGTAACGGTACTGGGCCAGTTCCACCTGCGTTTTAGCCTGAGCCGTACGGGCGCGTCTGGCAAAAATATCCAGGATGAGGGTGGTGCGGTCAAGGACGCGGCAGCCGATCACTTTTTCGATATTACGTAACTGCGATGGCGTTAGTTCGTCGTCAAAGATCGCGATCTGGATGTCGTTGGCTTTCACAAAATCAATGATCTCCTGCAACTTTCCCTTACCCACATAGGTCCGGGTGTCGGGATGATCGAGGCGCTGTGTGAAGCGCCGGACGGTCGCCGCCCCGGCTGTAAGCGCCAGAAAGGCCAGCTCGTCCAGATACTCGCTCACCTGGTCCATTTCCTGCATTCGGGTGGCCAATCCCACCAGAATGACCCTTTCCGGGTTGTGTGCTAAATCAAAGGGGGTATGCGGCAAGGAATCTGATTTTTGAAGTCTCTGTAAAAGAACAGTGCAAAGTTACGCATTCCACCGGCATGGACCCGAAACCTGTGCCGACAGATCCGTTCTTCCACGGCCCTTGCGAAAGAGGCGGTGAGCAAGAGGTTAAAACCGGCTTTAGAAGATCAGGCCTTACAATTAAAACCAGCCCCGGCCAAAGCCCACTTCCCTGAAAGGCCAGGGTATAGAAAGCAGGATCAGAAGAAGACCGAGGGTAAAATAAACAGACTGCACTTTATACTTTTCCTGGTCGCCCTGTACTTTTTTACAACGAATGTGGCCATACGTCAGCAAAGCGATGGCAATGATCATCATGCTGATGTGTTCTACTGCCCAGAAGCGGGCTACGGGATCTTTCATGGCGGCGCCCATGTTGGAGATGGCATTCTTCACCGTCGGACTCACCGTATATAAAAATCCGCCCAGGATCAGCTGGAGGTGTGCGGTGATCATGGCAAAGAGTGAAAGCTTCTTGTCGCCCCTGGCAAACTCACGGCCGCCGGAGCGACCCTGCAAGGCTTTAATTACAATGGTGATGAGGAGGATGAGCAGCACCCAGCGCAATAAGCTGTGAAAGTGAAGGAGTCCGGTGAACATGTTCTGGCTTTTGTACCACAATAATAGTAAAAACGGCATTTTCAAATGCCCGCCGGTCTGTTTTAATCCGCAAGCGGGCCATTCCGGCCTCGCAAGGCCAAAAAATAATTTGACAAATCACTGACGGCCTTATGGAATAGCGGGGGCTCCGGCATCGTTTTACCTGCAACACCTAACAGGAAATCAGATGAACATCCTTGGAAACAACTGGGAAAACCCCATCTCCCGCGAAAGACTGGAACTGGTCTTTCAGCAAAGAAACCATGACTACGGTGCCTATACCCTTCGGCG
>JAEUTF010000012.1 GCA_016788185.1 Bacteroidia bacterium
TGTCGAGGAGGATCACCAGCACCTGGGCGGTTTTTCGCGGGATCACCTGTTCCATCACCTCCAGGGCATTGGCCGTCCTTTCTTTGGAATTGTTGCGGAAGGCGGCGGCGGCTTCGCGCATAATTTTCCGGTTGTAGAGCAATCCGGCAATACTGACCACGCGCTTGAGGCAACTGGCGTATTCAAAGTCGAACGCTTCCCGCAGCAGCGGGGTGATGCTTTTGTCGGCTTGTCCGTCCAGCAGGTCGGCGGCAAAACCGATTTCCGTTTTGAGGAGAAGTTCCAGCTTTTCTCTTTCCGAACCGTTCAGCACATACCTGGAGGCGCTCAGCACATCCATCATTTTTTCCTTGAGGTCGGGGCGTGCATGGTGCATCAGCGAAAAGAGAAAACGTCCTCCGTGCTCGCCCGATGTCCTCTCGGCAATGCGGATCAGGTCGGGAAGCAGCCAGGATTTGTCCAGGATGGCATGTACCGGTATCTTTTCCAGATAGCGGAAAATGCCGTCTCCGTATTGACTGAGGCTGACGCTGAGAACCGATGAAAAGTCGGGCCGGCTCAATAGTCCGTCGATGAGATGCTGAATGAAAGCTTCGTCGCCGCTCATTCCTGCACAACGGATCGCCGCTTCACGCACCTCTTCCAGTTCATGGTTCAGCAGTCTCAACAGATCCTCGCGGAACATCGGCCTGTATTCGCGCCGGCAAATGGCAATGGCCAGCATCAGATCGTCCTTGTCCGGGCTGCGGAACAGGGCTTTTAGTTTTTCCAGGGCGAGCTGCTCCTGTTCCACCTTCCCCGACTGTAACATACCGGCGAGGATCGATTCGCGAAGGGGGGATTCAAGATGCCGGAATGCTTCTTTGCGGAAGATCTCTGCGATTTCGGGCCATGCCGCGCGGGCGCAATAAAAAGCGGCGTCGGCATGCAGTTCGCTCCATGCCGGGTTCTTGTAAAACCGGAAAACGGTGCCGGCGAATTCATGCCAGGGATGTTTTTTCAAAACGGACAAAACCATTTTTCGTACATCCGTCATCTCAATGCCGAGCAGATAAGGGATCTCTTCGCGCAGCTGCTCCGGCGCTTTTTGCTCGAGCGCCGTAATGCCGTACACAAGGTCTTCCTTGTCGCCCTGGTGCAGGCCTTGCCGGAGGAGACTGGCGAATGATTTTTCCTCGAGCGCGATTTCCGATCCGGAAATGAAACGTTTGCGGATCGCCGTAGCCAGGGTTTTGATGTAGAGTTTGTGGCTGTGGAAAATGCTGAATATCCAGGTCAGGCTGAGCAGGATGAAGCCCTGGTTGAGGAGGTAAAAACTGAAGGACTCATGGGCCTCGAAAATAGCCCAGAGAATGATGCCGGTGACCCCCAGCGCGAGGGGTTGAATAAACCCTTTGATGACGGTATGGCCCTTCAGCCGTAAATGGGCCGGCAGGGGCTGGAACATGGCCAGGTATACCGGGTCGTTGATGGAATACTTGGCCACACCAACGGCCATGCTCATGATGCCGATGTACAGCAAGTTGGTGTAAAGGGTGCTCTCGTGTGATCCGTAAAACATAAAGCCTACCGAAAAGAGGAAGAGCAGCACCGGCATCACCAGCAGTGAAAACCGGATGCCCGTTTTCTCGGCCAGCCGTCCCGAAAACAACACTTTGATCAGCATGGTGAAGGTATAGCCAACGGCGAAGAATATACCCAGAAAGGAAGCAAGTTCTTCCTGGGTCTGGTATTGCTGCTGTACATTGTACAGGAAGGAGAAGTCGATGAAGGTAAAGCAGGCGGCCGTCAGAAATCCCATGATGGACAGCCACAGGATGTAGGTGTTTCCGAAGAAACCGATGAGGAGTTTACGGTCGGAAAAGTGTTCCTGGTGCACATGCCGTACCTGCAGGTTGATGTCGGGCTGCAGCAGAATGTTGCGGAGGAAGAACAGGGAAAGCGCGAAGGAGACCGCCGCAATCCACAGAAGGTTGCTGAGTCCGATGGCGGGAACCAGCCAGGCCACCGAGAGGTAACCCAGGAGTTTGGCAGGTACATCGCCCGAGCTGATCAGGCCAAACAGGCGCTTGCCCTGTCGTACATCGAAGACAATGGACGACAATCCCCAGAACTCAAGATTCGAAAGCAGATAAATGATCCGGAAGCCGATCATGATGAAAAGCGGAAGATAGGGGAAGCCGTCCACATAAAACGACAGACGGAGCAGCACGGGCAGGAGGACCAGAATCAGCATCACCGCCTTCAGCAACCTGCGCATGGAGAGGGCGTGCTCGAAATAGGAATACATGCGGCCTACCAGCATCATCACCAGCGAGGAAAGCATGTAGGCGATGGGGAAGTACTCGGGAGGATAGTAGGAGAGAAAATAGGTGCCGGCCACCGTCAGCAAAAGAGCGATACCAATACCGAGAAAGAAATGGTGAAGGACCAGGTTTTTGACCGTGGCCGTTTCATCGATCCTGATGTTGAAGAGGCGGAGCCAGAAAGAACTTTTTCTGTTCATAGGGTAAATACCGGCCGCTATACCGGTATTTTGTCAGCTAAAATAATGAATGCAGGTAAGCCGTGGCCGTGGCCGCCTCATATTTCTGTTCCGGACTTGTAGGTAACCGGTATCCCTGCCTGCGAAAGGGCCATCGGGATGATGTTCCGGATGTCAGAGCGGCTTTTCTACAAAATACATGTCGATTTCACCTTTGTTCTTGGCCTGGATCTTGCCCCGGTAGCTGCAGGCAAATTTTTCACTGATCAGCGAATGGGTGAATCCGCTGATGTTTACCTTGCCGATCTCTCCGCTGCTCTCCATCCGGGAGGCTGTGTTGACCGTGTCGCCCCAGATATCGTAGGCAAATTTTTTCGATCCCACCACGCCCGCTACCACGGGTCCGGAGTGAATGCCCAGGCGAAGCTCGAAAAAGGGAAGGCCCATGGCCGCACGTTTTTTCTTGTTTTCTTCAATGAATTGCTGCAGCTCCAGTCCGGCACGGATGATGTCTTCGGCATGGGTCTGGTTCGGTACAGGAAGTCCGCCGGCGCACATGTAGCTGTCGCCAATGGTCTTGATTTTTTCAAGCCCGTGACGGGTAATGATCCGGTCAAACTCGCTGTAGCAGGAATTGATTTCTTCCACCAGTTCTTCCGGACTCAGTTTTTCACTGGCCTGTGTGAAATTTTTAAAATCCGTGAACATCACCGATACGGATTCGAAACTCTTGGCCTTGGCCGATCCGGTGGC
>JAEUTF010000031.1 GCA_016788185.1 Bacteroidia bacterium
GCGATGAGGTCTCCGTCTGTGTCTTTTGATTTCAAAACGCCTTTGTGCGTTTTAGCGGCCATGCCCAGCGTTAGCCAGCTGTCAAGGGCCAGTGTAGGGTTGTCTTCGAACCAGGAAGCCTGGATTTCATAACCAAACTCATTGGAGGGACGATCGCTATTGTTATAAAAAACAGAATCACTGGTAATCATCAGCGGATGCAGGGAGTCGCCAAATAGTTTCCTGATCCTGCTCCCGGGCTCCAGTTCCACATAAATCCGGTACGTCTTCGCACCGGGTCCGAGACGTCGTCCTCCGGTGGTATCGGTACAGTCGTTCGCATCCGCCACGTAATAGGTTTCCACCTGTACCCCTTTTACCTGCGCCTGCAGGGATGAAAAGCCGGACAGTATCAACACGATCGCCATCAGGAGGCTCCGGCACGTGTTCAAGGTCTGAAAGGTATTGCGTATGCTCATGGTATTAAAGTCGATAAGTTAAACCCAGATTAAACCCGGTGCCCCAACGGTAGCTGTCATAATTCAGCTTCTGGTCATACTTCAGATCATAACGGCGTCGCACAGGTTCATTCAGAATATCCCTGACGGTGAAGGAGGCGGTGAAGTGCTTCCCGAGTTGTCTGGTCATTCTGACATCCACCACATTCCTGGGCATCTCATAGATATCGGGGATGTTCTCGGTAGCCGCAATGACCAGCCGCTTACCCTGCAGGTTATAGGAAACCGTAATCGCCGACTTCCACTTCTCCAGGGTGTAGTTCAGCATTGCATTGATGAGGAAAGGCGCCTGGCCGTACATACTTCGTACCAGCGTATCATAGGGCACCAGCTGAACATTACCGTCCACCACTTTACGGCTTTTGAGAATAACCTTTGTTTCCGACTTGATAATGGCTGCATTGAAACGGAATTCCAGGTTGGCGGTGATTTTCTTCACGCCTTCAAGCTCAATGCCTGCTACATAGGATTCATCCACGTTGGTCCAGGTATTGGTCTCGTTGAAGTTGAGCAATTCTATGTGGTTGATAAATTTTTTATAAAAAGCGCTGGCTGAGATACTGTTGCCTCCTTTGAAATACCCTTCCCAGCGCAGATCAAAATTATTCACGTCAGCCGGCTTCAGGTCGGAGTTGCCGAACACGATGGAGCGCAATTCAAAATCCAGAATATTGTTTTCGGTGATTTCACGAATGGAAGGATAGGCCGTGGTGCGGCTGTAATTGGCGCGGATGTTCATCGACCGGGTATCATCGTCCAGATACTTATAAATCACATTCAGGCTGGGTAATAATTTCGTCACCTTGATATCACCCGGATTCGCCAGAAAATCATCGCCGGGCGCTTTGCGGCGGATATCCCCGGGTTTCAGGCCTTGCCGGTCATAATCGTAGATGTCGGCAAATATCTCCGCATGTTCCACCCTCAGTCCGCCCGAAACCCTCCACTTGAATGAAAGGCTGTAATCGAGCATGGCATAATAGGCAATGACTTCACTGTGTCCGATGGTGTGGTTTCCCGGGACATCGGTTTCCACGTAAATAATTTTTGATCTTCTCCGGGGAATACCCTCAAATGAATACGACTCCACAAGGAAATTGGAAGGGTCAAGAAAGGCTCCGATGTCGTTGCCGGGAATGCTGTACGAACCGGTCAGGACATTGCCGCTGCTGTCGGTTCCTCCCAGGATGTATTCGTACTGGTTAAACTCACGGTCGAGATACGTATAGGCCCCTCCGAACTTCAGCTTTCTGCTTTTACCGGGTTTCTCCTTTAAGGGAAATTCCACCGATATCCTGCTATCCATCATGTCCTCGTTCAGGTAGCGGAAATCGCGGGTGTTGGGCAAATTGCCCAGACCGCTGAGCAATTGCCCGCCCAAAAGAAAGGTGCTCAGGCTGCGGTAATCGGGTATATTGCTGCTTCCGTCGGTATACGACGCGTCGAGGTGGATACGCGCCTTTAGAAAAGGCAGGTAATGGTCCGTCTGCAACTGATACACCAATTGCTTTCTTTCTTCGTAAAACTGATCGGTGGATAAATACAGGGCATCGGGCTGATCTTCAAAAATTCCACGGCCGGAGATGGTACGTAAATTATTGGCTCCGTTAAAATTCGGCATGAACAAGGCCGACAGGCTATGATTCCCATTGGGCTTCCAGGCCAGCTTCGCCAGTGCGCTCCATGAATTGATTTCCCTTGTAAATTCCTGCTTTGAATAAAAGGTATTCGACTCGAGAGAATCATTGGCATTGATGCGTGCCCGGTTCAATTCCGCCCGGCTGTCGAACTGAACGGAAGAAGCATACCGCAATCCGAACAAATAACCGATGGCTCCCTGCTTACCCGCTTTGAGCTGATTGCCTATACCGAAGGACTGGCTGAAATTCAATGGGGCCTTGCGCCGGTTCAGTAACCAGGAATCGGAAAAATTTTTGTTTTGCTCCGCAGCCGCCGCATTGATGGTACTGAAGGCTTCGAGTGCTTCCGATGACTGATAATTCTGGAGCGCCTGGTTGTAGGCGGTGGGATCGTTGATCAGCGCCGGTGCCAGCAATCCCAGTTCAATCAGACCCAGTTTAAACAGGTCATTCCCAATCTGGGAGTTTGGATCCCAGCTTTGCGTTATGCCCAGGTTCTGATAAAAAGCTCCGAGTCCAAGGGCCACCATTTCCTGGAACTGCGTGGGTCGGGATACATAATCTATAAAACCGCCGTTCTGGCGGTCGCGCAGGTCCTTGTCGAACCCCATCCAGTCGGTGGAACTTCTTTCTCCGCTCAGTACATTTTTAAAGGTGCTTTGGGTATTATAACCCAACTGGGTTTCGGCGGCGATGGTGAGCTGTTCGGGATAATCACGGGTTTCCACCGATACATAGGCGCCGGCCCAGCTTCCGGGTAAATCGGGAGATGCTGTCTTGGTGATGATGATGTTATCCACCAGGTTGGCCGGGATAAAATCGAGTTTGATGTTATTGGTGAAGGGATCCAGTGTGGGAATCACCGAACCGTTGATGGTGGTCTTCAGGTAGCGGTCGCCTATACCCCTCACCGTGATGAAACCTGCCGAGGTGTTGGCCACACCGGTAACACGTGATATGGCAGAGCTGACGCTGTTATCGCCGGTCTTGCGCATGGTTTCGGAAGAGACATAATCGATGGTCGTGGACGACTGCTTCTTCATGTTCTCCATGTAATAATCGGCAGCCTTCACCGCCTTGGCGGAAATCTCCACCTCCTTCACTTCCTGTGCAGATGAAAGCAGTGTGAAATTCTTTACTACCACGCCGTTCCCGCTTACACTTACCGTCTCTTCCACGGGCTTGAAGCCCACATAGGTAACCAGCAATACCACCGGGGTATTGTCCTTTAGTTCGATGCTGTAATTGCCATCCAGGTCGGTAGCGGCGCCAATGTTGGTATTGCCCTTCACCACCACCGTTACTCCAATGAGTGCTTCACCGCCCCGATCCGTTACCTTGCCCCGCACCGTTCCCTGCCCGAATGCGGAGGCGCATAGAAGAAGAAAGAATACCGTACTGAATACGGCTTGCATGTGCACTGAATGCTTCATCTGATGCTGAAATGGG
>JAEUTF010000076.1 GCA_016788185.1 Bacteroidia bacterium
GGTAAATAAATATGCCCGCACCGGTTAAAGCAGCTGCAAACACAACGGATGCAACAATTAAACGAAGCGATTGCTTCATTTTTACTTCCTGGCGTATGAATCCTTTTTTCATTTTCTGACAAAGTATAGGATGTTTACGCCAGAGAGTGGAAAAGGTTAACAGGCTCGATCAGAAAGCACCAGAAAACACATTCAAATAACTGATATTCAATAAAATAAGAAAGGCTGACAGGATATACCCATCAGCCTTTACACAGGTTTATACGACGATCAGGCCAGCAAACTCAGTTGTTTGGGCTTTTTCGATCCGGATTTTCCGTTCGATGCCGGTTTTACCGCAGTATTAACCTTAACTGTTTTCCGGGCCTTCACACCGGCGGTACCGCTCAGTCCGAAAGACTTTTTCGTGGCTTCAATCGCATTCAGGCGCTCCCAGGGGAACAATACGACTTTGACTTTCTTTTCGGTTTTACGGCCTTTGTTGAACACCTTTACCACTTCTCTGGCTTCCCTTCCCATGTGTCCGTAAGCAGCCGTTTCACGGTAGATCGGCGTACGCAGGGCGAAACGCTTTTCAATGAAATAGGGACGCATATCGAAGTCGGGCATTTTTTCAATCACACGGGCGATCTGTCCATCGGTCATCGGTACTTTGGCGGTACCATAGGTATTGACATACAATCCCACCGGTTTCGCCACCCCGATGGCATAGGCCACCTGTACCAGCGCTTCATCACAAACCCCGGCGGCAACCAGGTGCTTGGCAATGTGTCTTGCCGCATACGCCGCCGAGCGGTCCACTTTGGATGGATCTTTACCGGAGAAGGCACCGCCGCCATGGGCTCCCTTTCCGCCGTAGGTATCCACGATGATTTTACGTCCGGTAAGACCGGTATCCCCGTGAGGACCGCCGATCACAAATTTCCCGGTAGGGTTCACGTGGTAATTGATCTTGTTGTTGAACAAGGCCTGTACGCGTTTCGGAAGTTTCTTCATGATGCGGGGCACCAGGATGTTTTTCACGTCTTTGGTGATCTGTTCCAGCATTTTCTTCTCCGCGCCAAAATCATCGTGCTGGGTGGAAATCACAATGGTATCAATCCGCACCGGGCGGTGATCGTCGCTGTATTCAATGGTTACCTGGCTTTTGGCATCGGGACGGAGATACTTCATCACTTTTTTCTCACGACGGATCGCGGCCAGCTCGCGGAGCAGCAGATGCGCCAGTTCCAGCGGCAGCGGCATGTAATTGTCCGTCTCACGGCTGGCATAACCGAACATCATGCCCTGGTCACCTGCCCCCTGCTCTTCCGGCTTCCTGCGCTCCACTCCCTGATTGATGTCGGGCGACTGTTCGTGGATCGCCGAAAGGATACCACAGGAATTGGCCTCGAACATGTATTCGCTTTTGGTATATCCGATGTCGCGGATTACTTCACGGGCGATATCCTGAACATCCAGATAGGCGGAAGATTTAACTTCTCCGGCCAATACAACCTGGCCGGTGGTTACGAGGGTTTCACAGGCCACTTTCGACGAAGGGTCGTAGGCCAGGAAATAATCAATGAGGGCATCTGAAATCTGGTCGGCCACTTTATCCGGATGACCTTCTGAAACCGATTCGGAAGTGAAGAGATAAGACATGCTATGATTTTTATTGTTTTTCTTTATTGAAACTCATGAATTTGCGCGCAAAGATAGAGGATTACATCAGGATAAAACAGAACTATTTATCAACGGTGAGCTGACGGAACACGGTTTCCAGGTTATTTTCCTCCTTTTGCATCATCAGCACCGACAATCCCCGGTCGACAGCGAAACGGAAAAGTTCCTGCCGGATGTCCGCCTCTGCTGCCCCTTCGAGGGCCCAGGTCTTGTCTTTCTCTTTCCGAACCTTCAGCACACCCGGTATACTGCTCAGTTCGGCGGCTTCCACCTCTTTATCAAACTCTACACGGATCACATTCCGGCCACCGGCCTGCGCCCGAAGCCGGGAGGTATCTTCATCGGCAACGATTTTTCCCTTGTTGATAATTATTACCCGGTTGCAGATGGCCTCTACCTCCTGCATGATGTGGGTGGAGAGGATTACTGTTTTCTCCCGGCCGATGTTCCGGATCAGGTTCCGTATTTCCACCAGCTGGTTGGGATCCAGCCCGGTGGTGGGCTCATCGAGGATCAATACTCCCGGAGCATGAATCATGGATTGGGCCAGGCCCACCCGCTGACGGTAACCTTTCGAGAGTTCGGATATCTTTTTGTTCTGCTCCGGTCCAAGGCCTGTCAATTCTATCATCTCCCTGGTACGTTGCAGGGCTTCATGCCGGCTCAACTGAATTTGCCCGATAAAGAGCAAAAATTCCTTCACATACATGTCGAGGTAAAGCGGGTTGTGCTCGGGAAGATAACCCACACGACGGCGAACTTCCAGCGGATCGCTGTTTACATCGAAGCCCTCCACGGTTACCTTCCCATCCGTTTGAGGAATGAAGCAACTGATAATTTTCATCATGGTCGACTTCCCGGCGCCATTGGGACCGAGAAAGCCTACCACCTGTCCGGGTTCTACCTTGAAAGAAACCTGATCCAGCGCCTTTTGTGTACCATAAATTTTGGTAATGGAATCTACAACAACCGACATAGCGGGCAAAGGTAATGCTTCCGGCGCAAGGCAAGCAGGCGGCTGCTTATCTTTGCGAAGTGGATGGAATTGTTTTGAAGTCAACCGGCAGTTGGTTGCAGGTAGCCGGGTCGGAACATGCGATGTATTCCTGCCGGGTCCGCGGACAACTGCGTTTGAGGGGGATCGACAGCACCAACCCCATCGCGGTGGGCGACCATGTTTTTTTCGAAATTCAGGACGATGGCAACGGAATCATCACCGATATCGCCCCCCGCAAGAACTACATCATCCGCAAATCCGTCAAACTCAGCAAACAAACCCAGATCCTCGCCGCCAACATCGACATGGCCTGGCTGGTGGTCACCCCTGAGCTCCCCAAAACCTCCACCGGTTTCATCGACCGCTTCATTGCCGCAGCTGAATCCTTCCGGATTCCCACCGGCCTGATCTTTAACAAATCCGACCTTTTCAAAGAGGACCTGGAAGCGGTTCAACACGAGTACATCGACCTCTATGCCCCGCTGGGATATCCCTGTTTTAAAACCTCCAGCATAACCCACGAAGGTATTTCAGACCTGCACGAAGCATTTTCCGGAAAAGTGAACCTGCTGGCCGGTCATTCGGGTGTGGGGAAATCCAGCCTGATCAATGTACTCGAACCCGAACTGAAACTCAAAACCGGCGATATCTCGCGTCAGCATCTCAAAGGAAAACACACCACCACCTTTGCGGAGATGCATCCGCTTCGCATGGGCGGTTTCCTCATCGACACACCCGGCATCCGCGAATTTGTCAACATTGATTTTAAACCGGCCGAAATCGGTCATTATTTTGTGGAAATCAGGGCGCGCATGCACGCGTGCAAATTCAACAACTGCCTGCATGAAAATGAAAAAGACTGCGCCATCAAGGCGGCCGTCGAAAAGGGAGAAATCAACAGGGTTCGCTACTACAATTACCTCAGCATACTGAGAAACGAAGACATTTTCCGGTAGAAGGCGCCGGACCTTGTGCCAGGCTGTAGCCGGCCGGCCTTTTTCGTTGCGGAGGTCCGCTTACTACCGCGCTTAAAAATCCATTACTTTCGCTGCATGCGGGTGGTGATCCAGAGAACAAAAAAATCGTCGGTGCTCATCAACGGTTCGGAATTGCGTACCTGCCCCGCTGGTATGATGATTCTGCTGGGTATTGAACAGGAGGATGGCGAAGCCGATATCGACTGGCTTATTCCGAAAATTGTAAAGCTGCGTATTTTCCCGGATGAAGCCGGTGTGATGAACAAATCCATCCTCGAAAGCGGCGGGGATATTCTGCTGGTCAGCCAGTTTACCTTGCATGCCTCCACAAAAAAAGGAAACCGTCCTTCCTACATCAGGGCTGCGCGGCCCGAACAGGCCATACCCCTCTACCGCGCCTTTGTGAGCCGGCTTGGCGAGGCAACAGGAAGGAATATCATCACCGGCGAATTCGGCGCCGACATGCAGGTGGAACTCATCAACGATGGTCCCGTCACCATCCTCATCGACTCAAAAAATCCGGAATGAGCTTACAAGAAACCCAAAGCCTGATCGACACCTGGATCAAAACCCATGGTGTTCGCTATTTCAACGAACTCACCAACATGACACTCCTCACGGAAGAAGTGGGAGAACTGGCGCGCATCATGGCCCGGAAATACGGTGAACAATCCTTTAAAGCGGGAGAAGAAAACCAGGATGCAGGGGATGAAATGGCCGATGTACTTTTTGTGCTCGTGTGTCTGGCCAACCAAACCGGTGTCGACCTTCAGGAAGCCCTCAACCGGAACCTTGAAAAGAAGACCCGCAGAGACCAGAACAGGCATAAAGACAATGAAAAGCTTCGTTAAATAACTGTTTGTTAATTACTTTTATTGATTGCGAATCCTTCCAGCCGGCAGAAACGTATCTTTGTCACGGACCCATTAGCCCCTGAATGATCGCTGACATATTCATAACCACCTTACTGGTACTTTTAAACGGATTTTTTGTCGCTGCGGAATTTGCCATTGTCAAGGTCCGGCAATCTCAGATTGATTTAAAAGCGAATCAGGGGAACACGGTTGCAAAGACTGCACAGCACATCCTCGATCACATGGACGGATACCTCAGCGCCTGTCAGCTGGGTATCACCCTGGCCAGCCTGGCGCTGGGATGGATCGGCGAACCGGTGGTGGCCAAAATGGTTCGTAGTTTCACCGAATATTTTAGTCTGAGTATTGCCGAAGACAGTCTGCACCAACTGTCGATCGTGATTGCTTTCGGATTGATCACCGTGCTGCACATTGTTCTGGGAGAACAGGTTCCGAAAACCGCGGCCATCCGCAACCCGCTGAGCTATACGATGTATGTTTCTTTACCCCTGCGAATCTTCTATCTTGTGTTCAGGCCCTTCATCTGGGTATTGAACGGATTATCGAACGGGGTTTTGCGCATTTTAGGTCTGCACAGTGTGGACCATGCCGAAATACACAGCGAAGAAGAAATCCGTATGCTGCTGACAGAATCGGAAGAAGGCGGAGCCATTAAGCCTTCCGAACACGAATTGATTCAAAATGTTTTTGAATTCGACGACCGGGTGGTTCGCCAGATCCTGATTCCACGAACCAAGGTGTCTGCTATCGATGTGGAATCCACGCGCGAAGAAGTGGTGCAGAAGGTAATTGACGAAGGCTACTCCCGCATGCCGGTCTTCCAGGAATCACTCGACAACATCATCGGCGTCATTTACACCAAAGACCTCATCAAAGCCCTGCACGAAAAGAATTTCAAGGGGGTGAACGATCTGATCCGGCCGGCCTATTTCATCCCGCTCAACAAACGCATCAACGATCTTCTACGGGAATTCCAGACGCAGCATATTCAAATGGCCATTGTGACCAATGAGTTCGGCGGCACTGCCGGCATTGTCACCATGGAAGACATCATTGAAGAACTGGTGGGGGAAATTCAGGACGAATACGACGATGAAAAGCCCCCGGTGGAAAAGAAAAGCGAAACCGAGTTTATTGTGAACGCCACGGCTTCCATAGGAGATGTAAACGATCTGCTCCCGCTTTCTCTTCCTGAAAGTCCCAATTACGATACCGTTTCGGGCTTGCTCAATTACATTTACGGCCGCATCCCGGCGGTCAATGAAAAACGTTCATTCGGCGGCTATGAATTCATGATTGTTAAACGCTTTAAGCACAGCGTGGATTCAGTCAAGATGACGGTTCTTAATCCCGAACAGGTCGACGAGCCGCAGTAAAGACCGGATCAGCCGGCACGGGATTATAAAACCGCATTAAAAGACCTGATTTCAGCCCCCGGCCCGGGCTCATTTCATTTGGTACAAACCGCAGTGGCATTCTGACCATCGCTGATGTAGTTCATGGTGATTTTTTCACTGGCTCCCTGACTCGAATACAAACCGGAACCCTGCACTACGATGTTGGTGATGCCGATCTGCTGATTGGGAATCACGATACTTTTTCCGGAAATCAGTCCCAGTGCCACCGCGTTGTTCCCGTAATTCGAAAAATTGGAAATGCGCACCGAGTCGCTTTCTCCGTAGGAAGTGATGATGATCGGAAAAGTCATGGTACTGGTGCCGATGGTTTCCTTGCAGGACCAGGTACCCAGAAATTTCAGGCGTTCGTCCACAAAAGGGTCGCTGCCGTCTTCTTCCGAACAGGCGCTGAAGAGGAGAAGGCTGCTTATTGCTAACAGAAGGGTGCTTTTCATGGGTGCGGAGGCGAAACTAAAAGGATGAGAACCAAAAAACAAACCAAAAGTATGCCATCTTCCGGTCTGTTACTAAAAACAGGCACTGAACCTGCCGTATTGCATGAAAGAGCTGTGTAAATTTGTACAAAGGAAATCCGCGATGAAACAATACCAGGATCTGCTGCGCCACGTTTTAAACCATGGCGTAAAAAAAGAAGACCGCACCGGGACCGGAACGATCAGTGTTTTCGGCTACCAGTTGCGTTGCAACCTGGCAGAAGGATTCCCCCTGTTAACCACCAAAAAACTCCACACCAGGTCCATTTTCCATGAACTGTTGTGGTTTCTAAAAGGCGAAACCAATGTCCGCTATCTCCACGAAAACGGCGTGAGCATTTGGGATGAATGGGCCGACGCGGAAGGAAATCTCGGACCGGTTTACGGAAAGCAATGGCGTTCCTGGCCCACTCCCGACGGGAAGAACATCGACCAGATCAGTCAGCTGATCGAACAGATCAAGAAAAACCCTGATTCCAGACGCCTGATCGTGAGTGCCTGGAATGTGGGTGAAATTCCGGAGATGGCCCTCCCCCCCTGCCATCTTCTATTCCAGTTTTATGTTGCCGGAGGCAAACTCAGTTGCCAGTTGTACCAGCGCAGTGCCGACCTTTTTCTGGGCGTCCCGTTCAACATCGCCTCGTACGCCTTGCTGACCCACATGGTGGCCCAGGTATGCGGACTCCAGGTGGGTGATTTTGTGCACACGTTTGGGGACGTCCATATTTACAGCAATCACATGGAGCAGGTGGAATTGCAACTGAGCAGGGCTCCTCGTCCCTTGCCCGTTCTACAGATAAACCCTGACGTGAAAGATATTTTCGGTTTCAGGTACGAAGATTTCAGTATCGTAAACTACGATCCCTGGCCGGCCATCAAAGCACCCGTGGCCATTTAGCCGCCTTTTTTAAGGATTACACTATAGCTTTCAGGCCTGCCCGGGAACCGCGATTTACCTGGCTTTCAAAATGCCGAAGGGAACTATTTTTTCCAAATTTCCTTTCTTAATAAATTTTTAAGAAAGCGTTAAACCTCCTATCTTAGTTTCGCTCAAACCCTGGCAAAATACCAAAACAACCCTTCATGCACCTAACCCTCAAACGCCTTGTATCCTTGCTGCAGGCAGCCCTCTTTATTTCGGCGGGCGCCTCTGCACAATCCCTGCCCGACGAGATGAGCATCAGCCCTGACGGGCGCATGCTGCTCATCGGGAGCCAGCCGCACAACGGCTATTACGACCAAAGCCTGGTGAGAAGAATTGACCTCACCTTCGCTTCAGCCAATTTCTGGACCCAGCTCCTGAACAATTATTCCTCCAAGACCTATCTGCCGGCTACCTTGCAGATTGATGGCATCACCTATGACAGTGTAGGCGTCAGGTTCCGGGGCAACACTTCGTTTCAGACCGGCTCCTCCCAGAAAAAATCATTCAAGATAGAACTGGACAACTGGAAGAGCACCCATGATTATGACGGGTACAGCACCTTTAAACTGAACAATGCGGCGCAGGACCCCTCGATGATGCGGGAAGTGTTTTACACGACCATGATCAGGAGGCACATTCCCACCGCCAAGTCCAGTTTTGTAAAGCTTTACCTGAACGGATCCAACTGGGGCCTGTATTCCAATGTTCAGCAGTTGAACAAAGACTTTCTTGAAGAATGGTACCTCAGCAACGATGGAATCTGGTGGAGGGCCGATAAGCCCCCGGGATCCGGCGGCGGCTTCGGTGGATGGGGAGACGGCACGGCGGCGCTCAACTACCTCACCAACGACACCTCCACGTACAAGCAATACTACACGCTGAAGGAAAGCAGCATGCAATACCCCTGGGACTACCTTGTAAGGCTGTGTGATAAACTCGAAAACACCCCGCTGGCAGCGCTCGAAGATACCATGGACAATTACATGGACCTTGACCGTACGCTTTGGTACCTTGCCTCCGAAATCGCCTGGACCGATGACGACAGTTATGTTTACAAAGGCAAGATGGATTACTATGTACATTACGAGCCCGAAACCGGATTAATGGTTCCGCACGAGTACGACGGAAACAGCGCCCTCGAAACCGTTCCGGCCACTTCCTGGGGCGTCTTCTACAATGCCACCAATGCCAACTACCCGTTGTTAAACCGCCTGCTCAATGTACCGGCACTGCGTCAACGTTACCTTGCGCACATGCGTACCATCATTGCCGAGGAATTTGATACGGCATTCACCAATGCCACCTTTGCGTCTTTCCGTGCACTGGTAGACACTGTGGTGCAGAACGACCCGAAGAAAATGTACACCTATACCCTATACAACAGCGAGGTACAGGTGCTCAAGAACTTCATCAACAACCGCAAGACCTTTATCAACGGCAACACCGAAATACAGCAGGTGGCTCCGGTCATTGCCAACGCCCCCTACTACAGCAACGGCAATCAATACCAGCAACCCTCCGACCAGCAGCCGGTACTGGTTCGGTCGCAGATCAGTTCCGCTACCGGTATCGACAACGTTCAGTTGTATTACTCCAACAATATTGTTGGCCGTTTCAGCAAAACGCAGATGTTTGACGACGGACTTCACGACGACAGCCTATCCAACGATGGGATTTACGGCGCTACCATTCCGGGCTTTGCTGCCGGATCGTGGGTACGTTATTATATTCAGGCGGCCGCGGCCAATACCCCAAAAAGCGTCAGCTATCTGCCTGCAGGGGCCGAACACAATGTATTCATCTATACGGTAGCCCCCGTGGCTTCCGCCGATACCGCCATCGTCATCAATGAAGTGATGGCCAGCAATGTTACCACCGCAGCCGATAATTTCGGAGAGTACGATGACTGGATTGAACTTTACAACAAATCCAACAACGCGGTCGATATCAGCGGTTATCGCCTGACCGACAACCCTGTAAACCTTGACAAATGGGTCGTTCCGGCCGGCACCATCATTCAACCCAACGATTATCTGATTATCTGGGCCGATGAAGACAGCAGCCAGGGGGCCTATCACGCCAACTTCAAACTTTCCGGCTCGGGAGAGATACTGATGCTTCTGGATACGGCATTAAACATCGTGGATTCAACTTCCTGGGGCCTTCAAATCGCCGACCAGGGCTATGCACGGGTTCCGAACGGTACAGGCAGTTTCATCATTCAGGGCCCAACTTTCTCTGCCAATAACAATTCAGTAGGGATTGGCGAAATCAGTTCGGCGCCCGTACAGTTGTCGGTGTATCCCAACCCGGCCACGGATATGGTCCAGATCCAGATTTTCGATGATCAGCAACGCGACCTGGAAATCTACACAGCCGTCGGGCAACACCTCGACCGCTTGAGCTATTCACCGTTCTACAGCCTGAGTACGTCAGACTGGCCGGCCGGAATTTATTTCGTGCGCTGCGGCGAAGCAGTGAAAAAACTGGTAGTCCGGCATTGAGGATTTTTATACAGAAAGAAAAAAGAGCCGCGGAATCCTCCACGGCTCTTTTGTTTTACCGGATTATCGGGAGACATTCCGCCTGCTGTAAAAGGATCAGCGGTCAGTCGTTGAACTTGTACTCATACCCCACACCAAGGTTGAGGCGACGGGTGGAAATCAGATCCTGGTACATGACAAAAACATTGATGAAATTCTGCTTGTTCAGTTTAAAGTCGGTGCCCAACACATAGCGGCGCTGGTCGAACTCCACCTCCGTGCCACGAATGGTTTCAAATTGCTCAACGCTCAGCGCAAAATCCTGTTTAAGTATTTTCCTCTTGACCGTGAATTTCTGCCGCAACACAAATTCACTCATGGTTAGTATACCTTCATTGGTTCCGGATTCATCCTCCCGTCCGGCACGCAGTCGGAAGGCCAGGTCTGTTTTGCGGATTTTCCCGGAAAAAACGGCATCCAGCATCAAACGATGAGAGGATTCCCTTACTCCCATCCCTTTGTTGCTGGTTATATAACGATAATGAACAGTAGAAGAAAAGAAATCACTCCATTTCCGCTGCACAGCCAGGTTGGGAAAATAACGAACCGCCATCAGCGGGTTGGTGTTGAAGCGCGTTTCCAGGGTGAGTGTCATCCTCGTTTTGGAAAAAAGCTTCTTTTCTGCCTGTACCGAGGTCCACACCTGGTTCTCCCAGGTGACCTGTGCGGCGGCATACCCGGGCAGCACCAGGACCAGCGCAAGACAGGCAAGAGTCTTCCTCATTCTCCTCAGTAATAGTAAATTTTTAACTCGGCGCTGTCCTTTACAAAATCAATATACACCACCGATACCTTGTGGATGTTCAGCCCGGTGCGCTGTTTCAGATCTTCCATCAGCACCGCCGACTTGTCGTCCCGTACATTCTCTATTTTCTCGTAGAGGATGGTCTGGGTTTTCTCGTTTTTAACCAGCATCCCGCCGTCGAGTATCCATGCCGCCAGCATGAGGATGCCATTCAGTACCACCGATTCAAAATAGGTGCCCTTCACGGTGGAATTGATCAATCCCATGGCGATAAACAGCAAGAGATACGTCATATCCTTCTCTGAAATATTCTCGGTCCGGTATCTCAGCAGGGAAAAAACAGCGAAGAGACCGAATGCCGCACCGAATGACATTTCCACTTTACTGAGCAGATAGGTGATGATGTAAATCACCACGTTGAACATGAAAAACGTAAACAAATGATCGCGCTTCCGGTAATTGGGCAGATAGATGCTGAATACGATGATGCTGACGGCGATGAGGTCGATCAGAAAACGCATGAAGAATTTCTCTCCCAGTTTATCAAACAAGTCTAATTCCATATCAGGCTCTGTTTTGCAGTTGTTGAATAAATAGCTGTTGTTTTTTGAACAGGTTTTGCTTCAGTTCAGGATGCAGCAGGGATAGTCCCAGGCAATACTTTGAAATTGAAAAAGGATGAATATGATGGTCCTTCATCAGGCGGATAAACACCGAAGGATTCCTGCTCCCCTGTTTCACTTCCGCCACCACCAGGTCAGGGAACTGCCTGGACTGATGATGATCGGAAAAAGAAAGACCAAGATCGAGGGTCAGACGTTCGGGCGGATTCAGGCTTACCAGTGTGATCCGGTCGAAACTCACTTTGGTCGTGAACTGCCAGCACGCATTCCGTTCACCGGTTTGTTCTCTGAAAAAGTCCTCCTGTTCCATCACCAGTTCAGGATGAAAATCAAAGGTCCGCCGGCGTGCCTTGATGGTTCGGCCGGTGTTGGTTTTCCGCTTCATCTCCATGTAACACACGGAAGAACTACCGTAACGGCGCAGGCGCAATTTATAACGGTTTCCGCGTTGATTGTGGTGATTCAGATAGAGGCTGAAATCGGAATTATCAAAATACAGTGTTTCATAATGATGCGACCGGATGCCGTCAATTTCAAGGATCCGGTAAGACGCCGGCAAGGTTGCCAGAAAAGAGGGCAACAGAGCAGCCTGAAAAACAAACTTGGTATCGATCCTGTTGATCAGTTCCACTGCATCCATTTCCTTCAGGGAAATCGGTTGAAAGGCCCTTAGCAGGGAGCTCTGGTCCACGCGGCTTATAAATTGGTTACGGTGATGGTTGGTAATTCCACCTCTGCATTGTTTTTGGTGATCTCCGTTTCCAGGATGATGGCTTTATCGTTTCCGAAATTGCTCAGCGCGGTGTCTTCGGTATACACGAAGACCTTGTACTTCCCCTGTTTCAGAAACTGGAACTTGTAGCTGCCGTCGAAACTGGCCCTGGTACGGTCGTCGATGGCATTTCCATGATCGCCGTAGATGATATAGACGTCCTGGTCCATGGCCGGCTTGTCGGTATAAATGCTCGGGAAAACCGTATATCTTCTCACCATTACTTTGCCCTTGATCAGGGAGTTTCCGCCTTCGCCGGCCTCTTTCTCACAGGCGGTAAAAACCGACAGGAGTAAAATACCAAGAACTAATCGTCTCATGTGCTTTTTAGGATACAGATCAACAACAATGGTTTAATTCGTCCTCGCCGGCATGATCATTCAGGTTCCCGGATACAGAAAGATGAATCCACCGCCGGATGGGGAGTCTGGAATTGTTTTGGGATACGATGTTACAAAAAAATAATGTAAAATTAAGATTGGATTCAGAAATTATACATGGATAATGCCGTGAATCACAGCCTTATCCATCACCGTTTTTTCAGCGGCCGATAAAATGTATATTTTCATCCCGCCTGCGTAGGTCAGGCCTGCCAAAGGATGATCTTATCACTCATCGTCGCCATCGACAAAAACGCCGGAATCGGAAAAGAAAACCGACTGCTCTGGCATCTTCCTGCCGATCTTAAATTTTTCAAAAGGGTAACCACCGGGCATACCGTCATCATGGGCCGAAAGACCTATGAATCCATCGGCAAGGCACTTCCCAAACGCCGGAACATTGTATTGACCCGATCAAAAGATTACCAGGCTCCGGGCTGTGAAATTTCGGAAGATCTGTTTACGGCCATTCGTTCCTGTGCTAAGGAGGATGAGATCTTTGTGATCGGAGGTGCGGAAATTTACCGGCAGGCCATTCAGGTGGCCGATAAAATGTACATTACCAGGGTGGATACGGTACAGGAGGCGGATACCTTTTTCCCGGAATTCAGCCGAAGCGCCTGGAAACTGATTCACCTCGAAAAGCACAAAGCCGACGAACAGAATGCCTACGATTTTTCCTTTTGCATTTACCAGCGGGTAGCCTGATGCGGCGGAAATGTACTGCGGAAATCAACTAGGCCACCCGAAGCTGTTTCAGGTTGGCTTTGTTCAGTTTTTCAACGGCGTAATCGAGGGTGATCGTAAATTCCTTCTGGTTTTTGGTACCCGGCACCTCAAACATGGCATCCAGCATGATGGCTTCACAGATGCTACGCAGGCCGCGGGCGCCAAGCTTAAACTCAACGGCTTTCTCTACGATATAATCCAGCACCTCATCCGAAAAGTTCAGCTTGATATTTTCCATATCAAAAAGCTTCTGGTACTGGCGGGTCAGCGCATTCTTAGGTTCGGAGAGGATCCTTCTCAGGGCACTTTTGTCGAGCGGTGAGAGGTGTGTGATGACCGGCAGCCGGCCGATCAATTCGGGAATCAAGCCGAATGACTTCAGGTCCACCGGGCTCACGTATTTAATAATGTTCTCCGGATCCGTTTCATGGTCCGCTTTCTGACCGTAACCGATGGCATTGGTTTGCAGACGACGGTTGATGATTTTATCGATACCATCAAAGGCACCGCCGCAAATGAAAAGGATGTTCTGCGTGTTCAGCGGAATCAGTTTTTGCTCCGGATGTTTGCGTCCTCCCTGGGGCGGCACATTCACCACGGAGCTTTCCAGCATTTTCAAAAGCCCCTGCTGCACCCCCTCACCGGATACATCCCGGGTGATGGAGGGATTGTCTCCCTTGCGGGCAATTTTATCTATCTCATCAATGAAAACAATGCCCCGTTCCGCCGCGGCCACATCGTAATCGGCATTTTGCAGGAGACGGGCCAGCACATGCTCCACATCCTCCCCCACATAGCCAGCCTCCGTAAGCACGGTGGCATCGGCAATGCAAAATGGCACTTTCAGCAATTTGGCAATTGTGCGGGCCAGCAGGGTCTTGCCGGTTCCGGTTTCACCCACCATGATGATGTTCGACTTTTCCAGCTCAACATCTTCCTTGCTGATCTTGCTCTTATGGATAAGGCGTTTGTAATGGTTGTAAACCGCCACCGATAGCACTTTTTTCGCATGCTCCTGACCGATCACATAATCATCGAGAAATTTCTTGATCTCCGAAGGTTTGGGCAGCGTTAAGGGGGTGCCGATGGTCGTCTTCAGCTTCTGATCCTGCTCATCGTTGATGATGGTTTGCGCCTGGGCCACACACTGGTCACAGATATGACCGTTGATGCCGGCGATCAACACATTGGCTTGGCTTTTGTCGCGGCCACAAAACGAACAAACGATATCCTGTTTCTGCTTCACTGCTGTTCTTTTATAGAAGGATAAAACCGGCCTGCTGGCTGGCAAGCCGGTTTAAAGTTCCGGATTTTCTTTTTATTTACTGCCCTTTACTTTAAAGAGCACTTCATCAATCATTCCGTAATCCTTGGCCTCCTGGGCGGTCATCCAGTAATCACGGTCGGAGTCTTTCCACACCTGCTCGTAATCCTTGCCACTGTGCTGGGAAATGATTTCATACAATTCCTTTTTCAGCTTCTGGATTTCCCTGGCAGTGATTTCAATGTCGGATGCCTGTCCTTCGGCGCCTCCCATGGGCTGGTGAATCATGACACGGCTGTGCTTCAGCGCGCTGCGTTTTCCCCTGGCACCGGCACAAAGCAATACGGCCGCCATGGATGCGGCGATACCGGTACAGACGATGGATACGTCAGGCTGAATCCACTGCATGGTATCGTAAATACCAAGTCCGGCATAGACCGAACCGCCCGGACTGTTGATGTAAATCGTGATATCGCGCTTGGCGTCTGACGACTCCAGGAAGAGCAGTTGCGCCTGAATGATGTTGGCCACATAATCGTTGATGGGAACCCCCAGGAAGATGATGCGATCCATCATCAAACGGGAAAACACATCCATCTGGGCTACGTTCAGCTGACGCTCTTCGATGATGGTTGGAGAGATATAATCAGCGTGCACCGAACTGATAAACTGATCGACGCCGAGGCTACTCATGCCACGGTGTTTTACGGCATACTTGGTAAATTCTTTACGGAAGTCCATATGAGTTTGGTTAAATGTAATGCTTAGTGGTGATGGTGATGGCGGCTCATGAGATCCACGAACTCCTCGTGACTGATCTTTTTAACGTCTTTATTGACGATTTGGTTCAGGTACTCGAATACTTTTCTTCCGCTGAGGCTTTCCACCACCCGTTGTACAGACTCGGGGTTCTTCAGGTACCGGGCTGTAAGCTCCCTGAGCTTGTCATCGTCGAGCATGTGCGCCTGTCCGTAGCGAATATACTGATCCAGGATCATGGTACGGGCATAATTTTCGATCTCTTCCTTACTGATCTGCATATTCTGGTCGGCGTAGATCTTATTTTCAATGAGGCGCCACTTCAGATCGCGGGCGTACTGATGGTATTCGCCGGCCAGCTGCTCATCGGTGATTTTTTCATTGCTCTGTTTGAGCCAGCGCTTCAGAAATTCATCGGGGAGGCTGAGGTTGGCCTCTTTCAGTAAAACGTCCTCCATCTCGTGCTTCAGCGAATGTTCCGCCTCGTACCCGTAGCCCTGGGCAATTTCGGTCCTGATTTTATCGCGGAAACCGGCAAGGTCGCTCACGGCGCCTTCCCCATACACCTGGTCGAAGAAGGCCTGGTTGAACTCCGCCTTTTCCACTTTGTTGATCCGTTCGAGGCTAAAACTGAAATCCTTATTGAAATCCTGAACAGAGCCTTCCTTGATACCCAGCAGGTATTTTACTTCTTCTTCGGCACGGATCGATGCCACGGGGTTAAAAACCACGGTATCGCCCGCTTTTAATCCAATGAATTTATTCCTCACCGCTTCATCCGTCACCTTATTGATGGACATGAACGACTGGTTGCTCAGTCCGTTTTCCATCACCTTACCTTCTCCGTCCAGTTCCTGGAAAGTGCCGTACACGGAACAGTCAAGGTCGGTCACTTCGGGGCTGGTATAGTTTCCAAAACGACGCGCCAGTTTGTCGATTTCTTCATCGATGGACTTCTCGTCCACCTGGATATCGTACGCGGTGAAGGTATGTGCCGGGGGCAGGTTGAGGTGAACCTGAGGCGCGAGCGCCAGGTCGAAGGCAAATTCAAAATCAGCAGGCTGCTCCCAGTTGATCTCCATTTCATTTTCCGCTTTCGGCATGGGATTGCCCAACACCTGCAGG